>JAYUYI010000826.1:0-2444 GCA_043752545.1 Thermoleptolyngbya sp. | reverse complement strand
AAGATTTGGCGAAGTTGGGCGATCGCGATCTCAGCTACCGCACGCAGAACCCGCACGCGCTGACACTCGATCGGCTGTCGCTGGCAGAGTATTTAGCCACTGCCCCAATTGACCCGGTGATTGACCAGCTGATTCGCGTGGCCTACATCACCGAATTTGGCCGCGATGCCGAAGAGCAATCTTGCCTGAATATGCTCTTTTTGATTGGGGCTGAAGCCGGTAAATGGAGCACCTACGGCATTAGCGATGAACGCTGGCACGTCGTTGGGGGCAACGAACGCATTCCTCAAGCCCTAGCCGCCACCGTCAGCGATGCAATTGAAACAGGCACCGTCCTAGAGTCAATTCGAGCCACCGATGATGGACGCTATCGGGTCAGCGTACGGCAAGCAGCTACCAGCCGCGATCGCACCTACGACCGCATCCTACTCACCGTCCCCTTCGGCGTGCTGCGACAGGTAGACCTAGCTGTAGACCTACCCCCCGTCAAACGACAGGCCATTGACCAGCTGGGCTATGGCACCAGTACCAAATTGGCCGTTCCCTACCGCGAACGCATTTGGCGCACCCGCTACCACTCCACCATTAGCGTCTACACCGACCTAGATTTTCAAAATACGTGGGAAAGTGCCCGCTACACGGCCGGGTCGAGCGGTTGGGTGACCGATCTGCGGGCAGGGCAGCAAGGCTTAGCCTTAGGGGCAGGCAGCCCCGACACCCATGCCACAGCCCTCAGCAGCAGCTTAGAACCGCTGTTTCCCGGTATTGGCACCGTGCAGCAGCGACAGGCCGTCCGCGCCTTTTGGGCAGCAGAACCCTATGTCTTAGGCTCTTACGCGTGCTATCTGCCCGGTCAGTGGACGGCACTGGCAGGTGCCGAAGCAGAACGGGTAGGCAACCTGTGGTTTGCTGGCGAGCACTGCTCGTTAGGGTCTCAAGGCTACATGAATGGGGCGGTAGAAACCGCAGAAGCAGCTGCCCGCAGCATTGTGCAAGCCTGAGAGCGGTCGGTACCCGTAGAAACACGATGCATCGCGTCTCTACGGGTACCGAGAACTATTGCGGGTTGAAGCCATAAACTCTATGCCTTTAAGCAGAGATCTAGATTTCCCAGGCTTGATTCCTATTTCACATGAGCTTTGGTATTACACTTTGTAACGGAAGCTCATCATCAAGGACGTCAAATCATGGCTCTTTCTGTTGGTACAATTGCCCCCAACTTCACCGTCAAAGATACGCACGGCAACACGGTTTCTCTATCAGACTACGCTGGCAAAACAGTGGTGCTGTACTTTTATCCCAAAGACGATACACCTGGCTGCGCGAAGGAAGCCTGTAGCTTCCGCGATTCTTATGAAGCCTATCAAGGTAAAGACATTGCGGTGTTTGGAGTGAGCAAGGATGACGAGACGTCTCACCAAGCCTTCACCCAAAAATTTAACCTACCCTTTCCGCTGCTTGCCGATGTAGACGGCAGCCTCATGTCTGCGTATGACGTCGATGGCGGTGGCTATGCCAAGCGCGTCACCTATGTGATTGATGGAGCAGGGGCGATCGCCAAGGTCTACGACAGCGTCAAAACCGATACTCATGCGACCGATATCCTAGCGGATTTGGGTCTGTAGGCAGATGGCTCCATTCCAATCCCTTTAGGTTAAATCATCAACAGGAAAGGGACGTCCTGGGCTGCTTACAGTGCCTACTCGCCAGCCTTGTCGGCAGCAGGCGCAGCTGTAGAAATGCAGCATTGCAGCCCAGTTTTGGATAAAAATTTCATTGCTGAACAGGCGGCGGCGTGTCGGCTCTGGTCAAGAATATATCTATTGCTAGTGTTTCTACTGATTGGAAAACGAGGCAAAATCGGGCTTAATACTATTAGGTGGCGATCGCAATTTATCTGGCTTTGATTGGGCAATGGCAAGCACTGTTAACTAGCTTTAACTGACTAGCTTTAACTGACTAGCTCTAACTGACCAGCTTTACCTGACCAACACTAAACTATGGCTACTTTGGCAGAAAGATAGGATGTGCTCTATGAGCCTCAACTCGAAAGCGAGGCGACGTAATCTCCCGGTTGATTCGGCAGTGTCAGGTGGCTCTCCAGCAGAAACTGTTGTGATAGATACTGATTCGGTAGACCCTGTGCAGCTCAGGTTATGTCCAAGCCCTGAGCGACGATCCCCTACTCCAATTTGTTTCACGCTCAATCTAGAGGGCGTGATTTTAGCCGTGAATTGTTCCGGTGCCGAACGGTTGGGGTACAGGGTTGATCAGCTAGTGGGGGCTGGATTAATTGAAATTTTGCACCCGAGCGATCGCCATCATCTCCGAGCCTATTTAGCCGATCTGGCAGCACAGCAAGCAGCCCGTCATGCTTTTCCAAATAGTCGCTACCTGTGTCAATCCGGAGATCTACTGAGGGTGGAGATAACGGCTCAGCCCCT
>JAYUYI010000825.1:0-2447 GCA_043752545.1 Thermoleptolyngbya sp. | reverse complement strand
TAGCTGGATTAATGCAGCTGACATAGGTATTGTTGCGATGAAAGGCAACGTCTGGCGCGTTGGGTGGTTTAATCCAGCAGCTATCCATGGCAAACCGGGCACCCGACCAGCCACCGAGTTGGGCATTGAGCCGCGCAATTTCGGCAGAAAAGGAAAGGCTGGCAACGGTGCGATCGCAGCGCCACATCCCTGCCATTTGCCGCGTTGCATTGGATTGGCTCAAGCCCGGTCGCCCGTGCCATTCGTCGGGGTAGATGCCCGTTTCAAACCGGGTAGCAAATAGCGGATCGAGGCGATCGTCTACTGGCGTCACCACCTCTGGCGGCAAGAAGGCATCGAGCACCAAGAATCCCTGGCGCTGAAACTGCTGAAGCTGAGCCTCGCTAAACTGTACGGGTCGATAACTAGAACGACTGGTGATCATGGCATTGGTCACAGCATTACCTCACCAGTGCGACGGCTTGAGCCGTTACATCTTGAGCCGTTACATCTTGAGCCGTCACATCTTGAGCCGTCACATCTCGGCAATAGTCTGCCAGAAATGGCGTCCGGTAGCCGTTTTGCTGCCAGACAATCGGGAAAAAGCTTTCATCCATCGCATCATCGCCAAACCGCTTGTAGCGCCCTGGCAAATAGCCCCCTTCCACATACGCCCCCGCAGGCTTGAACTGCGCCTCAGCCGGAATGTGAGTAATGACTAAACTGCGGCGGACAAAATTGGGGCGCAAATTCTTTCCCGATCCATGCCACATATGGCCATGATGAAACGCTACATCTCCAGGCTGCACCGATAGTTGCAGCACTTCGGGCTGATCCACCCCTGCTCGTTTTGCGGCTTGCTCCATTTCCCAGCGATAGCTCTTGGTAGGTGCATGAAACTCAGGTACCGCGTCCGATCGCACCCACCGATGCGATCCCTTGACATATTCAATTGTGCTAGCTCCGGGCATAGCGGCACTGAGCGCAATCCAGCAAACAATCAAATGCTGCGGCGTGTGATAGAAACAGTACATCGAATCTTGATGGTGCGTAGTTTCAGACGCGCCGCAGGGCTTCATCCACAGGCTGTCGGAAAGCACCCGAGTGCCGTCCCAGCCACCCAACGTAGCGCTAATTTCGCCAATTTGGGCAGAGAAGACCAGCGCAGCCAAGTGGCGATCGCTCCTCCACGCATTGCTCATTTGCCCCGACGCACCGGGCAACCCCAAACGCGGGTTCCAGTACCATTCATCAGGGTAGACGCCGGTCTCAAACTCGCCATTAAACAGAGACTCTACCCGGTCGGCAATCGGCTCTACCTGCTCGGGAGCCAGCAGGTTTTTGACGACCAAAAAGCCATCGTCCTGAAACTGTTCAATTTGTTCTGGGGTTAAAAGTGCCATAGCAGTGGGAGAGACAGTTAGGTGGGACATGCGGTGAGCATCTGAAAAAAGTTTTGAGTTTTGAGCTGGGAGGTCATCTAAAAACTTAAAATTGGCAACTTAGAACTCACTCACGCCTAAATGGTATGGAATCGTACCATTTGTTCTATTGCTTACGGTATGATTTCTGCGGTTGCTGTGTAGTAGCTGTTAATACAAAATTTTGTAGGGGTGCGTTATGAATTCAGCCGCGAATATCTTGGTGATTCGCCATGAGACCTGCACCAGTTTGGGGCTGTTGGGGCACATTGCCCAGATGCAGGCTTGCCAGGTGGAGTATCTTGATCTGTTTCTGGGGATGAGCTTGACCAGCCCAATTTCCACCTATTCACACATCGTAATTTTGGGCGGTGGTGTCAGCGCCTACGACGACGATCGCTACTCCTTTTTGCGCGACGAATTTCGGCTGGTGGAGGAGGCGATCGCCCACCACATCCCAATTGTAGGCATTTGCTTGGGTTCGCAAATTTTGGCCAAAGTGCTGGGAGCCAACGTCTACCGAGGTGACGCCGGACGCGAGGCCGGATGGTGTCAGGTGAACCTAACGGCAGCAGCCAGCGCCGATCCGGTGCTGCACAAGTTTCCGGCTCAGTTTCAGGTATTTCAATCGCATCAAGACACGTTCGATATCCCAGCTACGGCGGTGCGCTTAGCGGAAAGTGACCAGTATCCCAATCAAGCCTTTCGCTATGGCGATCGCGTTTGGGCATTGCAATTTCACCTAGAGTTTGATCAAAATGTACTGCTGGACTGCTCGGCGTTGATTGAGCAAGAGCTACGCGAGAGCAACATTCAAGACACCACCGTGGAGCAACTATTAGCGGAAGCCACCCACCATTCACCTGCTGTCGCTCCCATCGCCAATCAATTTATGCAAGCATTCCTTCAGCTTCAGGCACCCGTTGCCTTGGTTTAGTTTGGTGATGCGCTATTCGCAAGGATGAAGGATGAGGGATGTAGCGTAGGCATCGCCAACAATCCCGTAGGGGTCAACGGTCGTTGACCCGGTTTTGGTTTTGGGTAAAC
>JAYUYI010000824.1:0-2450 GCA_043752545.1 Thermoleptolyngbya sp. | reverse complement strand
GGGCTGCGGGGCTGTGGCCTGAAGCGTTCAGCCCATGCAGGGTGCCATCCCACACTAGCGCAAACGCATCAGACCCAATCCCGTTGGAGGTCGGTTCTACGACGGTGAGGGCGATCGCCATGGCGATCGCCGCATCCACCGCATTGCCGCCAGCCCAGATCATTTCCACACCAGCAGCGGTAGCCAAGGGCTGGCTAGTCGCCACAGCGCCACGTTGCCCCATCACCACGCGACGGCCAGACGGATAAGGGTAGGAGGTCAGGGTGTTAAAGTTCACAGGCTTTATTTCAGAAAAGAAATGAGGAAGTTCTTGGTTTTGAGTTTTAAGTTTTGAGTTTTGAATTGACGGCTTAACTCAAAATTCAAAACTCACAACTAACTTACTGGCGTTATACCAATTTTTGAGGGGCACTTCTAGCGTTTACCCGGTTGCAAAATTGGAAACCGCGATCAATTTTGCACATAAAACCGATTTAATCGAAGGTGAACTGACGCGAATCCACCTGATCAGCTGAGGAGCACCTATTAACTCGGCAACTGTAGAGAATGCAATTTCCCCTCACCCTTTTCATGTATGCCGAAGGCTTTAAGCCCTCTCCTAGAGCGTGAGAGGGACTTCGATCCGGCTCCCCTTCTTCTTTCATGGGAGAAGGGGTATAGCCCAAAGGGCATTCAAGAAAGGGGGATGAGGGTGGTTCGGAATGGCAATGTCAAAAGTTGCCAGGTTAATAGGGAGCACAACCCCATCAACCGCCCCAGCAGCGCAACATCGTACGCTAAAATTTCAGAGGCTCGTTCTTCGCAGGCGTTTATGACATACTTGCCAGCCGACAACTCATTCCCCGAAAAGCTGCGCCGCTGGTCGCAAGAACCATTTTGGTGGGCGGCGATCGCTTCTCTGGGCGTTCATTCGTTGCTGTGGGTCGTCTTGCCTTTTTTGCCGTCTAGCGAAAAAACTGAGCAAGAGATCCAGAAACCTGTGGCGCTGATTCAGCTGACGCCTCAAGAGCAAAGCCGCCTGCCAGATTTTGCTGCCCCTCAGGCCATCACTCCCACCTTCCCCACGCCGCCCAATGGTGGATTTGCGGGTGGGCTGCCAGGGCAAGGGTTTTCGCTGTCGCCGCTGCCCAATCAGGGCTTTGGCCGCCTGCCGTCGTCTACACTACCGCCCTTTTTTGTGCCGTCTTTCCCACCGCCGTCGTTTCGATCCCGCACCGCCAGCCGCTTCCCGCAGCGATCGCCCTTCGTCATTCCACCGCCACCGCCCTCCACTCTACCGCCTGTCACCCCCGCCACCCCGCCTAGTCCAGTCATCCCCGATCTGTCGCCAGAATTTACCACCAGTGGACGCATCCTCAACCTTCCTAGTCCAGATCCGGACGCCCCACCACTATTTGCCAAGCCGCCATCCGCTACGCCGTCGTCTCCCGCCACCCCTAATGGTGAAGCTGGAACCCCCTCTCCAACCACTTCTGGCACTCCAGCCCCATCCGGCACATCTAGCCCTTCCGGTCAACCACTTTCTCCAGAGCAGCAGTTGGCAGAACTTCGTCGTCAGCGGCCTCGACTGTTTACGTTTAATCCCCAAGAAACATCGAGTGATCAGGCAAACTTGGCTTACATAGGCTGGCTCAATCAAATTGGGCGGCAAGAACAAGACCCGGACACCTTGGAAAAAGTGGAGCTATCGAGCACCTATCCGCCAGCAGCCTGTTTGCTGGCACCGGAACTAGATAACAAGGCGGTCACGTCGGTGGTAGGGGTGCTAGTGGATGCAGACGACACGCTTGTCGGCGATCCGGTGCCGTTGTCAACGGGCGGGTATGGTATTTTTGCGGTGACAGCGATCGCCATTGCCCGTGAACATGCGTTCGATAACACCACGGATGCCGCCCAGCCTTACTTGGTGCAGGTGACATTTACCTACAACCGCGATGCCTGTACACCAGCACCCTAATCACCGTATAAACTTAGACAGCGCCTAAACCAGCGCGTGAACAGATCATGTTGTAACCGATGTTAGACGCTGTTTTTATTGATCAACTGCGGGCGATCGCTCCTCGACTGCACCAGTGGATGGACGGCTTTCGGCAGGCGCGGGTGCTAGTAGTTGGCGACTTGACGCTCGACGAATTTCTCACCGGAGAGGTAGAACGAGTGTCGCGGGAAGCCCCAGTGCTGATTCTGCGGCATGAATTGACGCGGCAGATTCCGGGCGGCGGGGCGAATGCGATTTATAACATGGCCACCTTGGGAGCCAAGGTCAAGGCCGTTGGCCTAGTGGGCAAAGATGATCAAGGCGAGGTGCTACGGAGAATTTTTGCCTCAGCGGGGATCGACACCAGCGGCATTTTGGTCGATGGCGATCGCCCAACGGTGACGAAAACGCGGATTTCTGGCCACGCCCGCCAATCGGTCACTCAGCAAATTGTGCGTATTGATCGCAAGTC
>JAYUYI010000823.1:0-6236 GCA_043752545.1 Thermoleptolyngbya sp. | reverse complement strand
GTAGGCTTGTGGGCAGCGACTGGTCTTGAATTAGGGGACCGACAAACGCCCGAATCCCTACTTCTTGATAGCCCCGCACCGCTGCGGCGACGGTTTCTTTCTCGTGCCCCGGAATCAAGGTCAGGTGATCAACAACGGTGGTGCCACCAGACAGTAGGGTTTCAACGGCAGTGCCCAAGGCACTCAGATAGACCTGCTCGGGATCTGGAGGGGCAAAGTCGCACAGTTCGGCTAGCCACAGTTCTAACGGCAGGGGAGCAATGCTGCCGCGCTGCCACAGTTCAGAGGAATGGGTATGGGCATTGACAAATCCGGGCAGCAGCAGCTTGTTGCGTCCGTCAATGATTGTACCTACCGGTTCTAGGTGGGGTGCGATCGCGGCGATCGCGTCTCCTTCAATTTGGACATCTACGGTCTCGTAACCCTGACCAACCGGAATCAGAACCTGCTGAATTGTGTAGGTGCCCAAAACGAATCGTCCTTAATGAATGCAGATTTATATTTTATGTATTACAGAATAGAGCGTGCTACCTCACAGCGGATCTGTCAGTCAGCGTATATTGGAGTGTGTTTGTGTGCCGCGCTTAGTGCGCTCCAACATACAGTGCCCTGCAACTTAGTGCGCTCCAACATACAGTGCCCTGCAATATATCCCTTGAACCTTCACGTCTAAACCTTATGCTTCAATACATTACCCTGCCCGACGACGTTCTCCCTACAGTGGCTCCCTATTGCCATGCGGTGCGTGTCGGCGAATTGCTGTTCGTGACTGGGCAGCTGGCCGAAGATCCGCAAACGGGGCAAGTCATCCGGGGGCCAATCGATCAACAAACCATTCGCGTCATGGAAAATCTCAAGCTGGTGTTGGAGCATGCGGGCAGCAGCTTTAACAAAGTGGCGATGGCGCGCATTTTTGTCACCGATTTTCGGTTTTTTGAAACCGTGAATGACATCTACAAGTCCTATTTTGATGCAGGCCATTTACCCGGACGCACCACGGTTGGGGTAACTGCACTGGCAGGGTTTGGGGATGTTGAAATTGACTTGATTGCATATTGCGGCGAATAAGCGGGCGGATGGGGAGGAAACTGCCGGGGAAGTGTCGATCACTACTGCATGCGATCGCCTTTTGCCGTACGACTGAACATGTTCACTCTCAGGTGTGATCACAAAATCTGAGAGATTCCAGAGATGGATTTAGATCCCATGACGCGATCGCTTCGCACCCTTGGCACCCCGCCCACCGCCTGGTATGTCGATGCTGACATGGCCGACATTACCCGTCCCTCGCTAGCGCCCCAGCCGATTACGCTGCCAACGGCCACCAAAACCCTGCGGCTCGATCTGGCCAAGGCGGCTCTGCTGGTGATCGACATGCAAAATGACTTTTGCCATCCCGATGGCTGGCTGGCGCACATTGGCGTCGATGTGACGCCTGCCCGTACCCCAATTCCCCCGCTCCAACGCTGCCTGCCCTCGCTGCGCACCCTCTGCGTCCCGATTATTTGGATTAACTGGGGCAATCGACCCGATTTACTCAACATCAGCGCCGCTGCCCGCCATGTGTACAACCCCAGCGGCGACGGGATCGGGCTGGGCGACCCGCTGCCCAAAAACGGCGCGCCCGTGCTGATTAAAGACAGTTGGGCTGCCGCTGTAGTGGATGAACTAGACCAATCCCCCACCGATATCAAGGTCGATAAATATCGCATGAGCGGTTTCTGGGATACGCCGCTTGACAGCATTCTACGGAATTTGGGCAAAACCACCCTGTTTTTTGCCGGGGTCAATGCCGACCAATGTGTTCTGGCTACCCTGCAAGATGCCAACTTCCTAGGCTACGATTGCATTTTGCTGAGCGACTGCACCGCTACCACTTCGCCAGACTATTGCTGGCAAGCGACGCTCTACAACGTGAATCAATGCTTCGGGTTCGTGACCGATTCTCAAGCTGTTCTGGCTGCCGCCAAAGGAGACTCTGCCCATGACCACCGATAGCTGCGTCATTCCTGTAATTAAGACTCCTGGCGACTACCAAGCCTTTCGAATTAGCCCCCACGATACCAATCGGCTGGCTATTGTGTTTGACCCCACGATTGCTAATATGTCGCTGACCTACTGCGTCGAAATTTTTGATGTGGGCGGAAAAACGCCGCCCAATCGCCACCAAATGGCAGTAGAAATGTTTTTTGTGCTCAAGGGCGAGGGCATTGCCACCTGTGATGGCAAAACGGCTCATATTCAGGCCGGAGACAGCCTGTTAGTGCCCGCTACTGGAACGCACGAAGTCGAGAATACCGGGACAGGTCGCCTCTATGCGCTCTGCCTGATGATCCCCAACGAAGATTTTGCCGAACTAATTCGCAGCGGTACCCCAGTTGAGCTAGATGCAGAAGATCTGTCGGTGCTGCGGCGGTCGGATGGGCTGGTGGCCTGCACTTGATTGAGCCTAACGGCGATTTTGCGATCGCTTTGGCTTGCGGGGCGGCGGTTTGGGCGCACCGCGACGGCCTAGCTCCCGGCTAACGGCCACAAACAGATCTCGCTTGAGGTGTGGGTAGTCGCTGACCCATGCGCCATAGTCAGACAGGTAGACGTCTGAAACCTGCATAATCCGGCTGAGGTCAGGTCGATTCGACATGACTAGCATTTCGGCTACGTCACCGGCGCGAATAACGCGATGATCCTTCTGGAGTGGCACTTGCAGGCTAGTCGTAAAGCCAGTGTCATCTTCTAAATCCAGGTTCAATCGCCGCTCCCGGTTCTCAATCACGACCAGTTCGCCCTGCTTGTTAACAGTTTCTTCTTTGCCAATTAGCTCTTCGGTAATGAACACGTCGATCACTTCACCGCGCCAAAACCCGCCATATTGATAGCGCCGATAGTCAACATTGCGTCGTCCGGCCCGATAGGCGGGTCTCCAGAGCCAATACAGCGCAAACACAATCGCTAAACTAAACTCCAGGATTTCAAACCCTGGCGGCAACATTAGCTGCAGTGCTAGGCTCAGCAACGCTCCCAGCAGCGAGATCAAAACTCGCCCTAAAACATCGGACGGTTTGCCCCAGTAGTAGCGATACTGTTCGGCTGTCGCCACAACGGGAATCAGTTCTTTGACTTTCTCGCGGGTAATCGGAATCAGCATGGTCAGTTGCGGTTCAGTTGCAGGCGATCGCCCATTAGCAGCAATGAAGCTAGAACCAGATTAGAACATGGCTTGAATCGCTTCCCTTCGAGCCTAACATCTGTCTGAGCAGGTTGTGGACGGGCAGTCGCCATTTAGAGTGAATTTACGCACTGATGGCCGGGGCTTGAGGCTCTAAGCGTAAAATTTTCCGTAAAACTCTGGTCGTCGCAGTCCTCGCTGACCGCGCACAATGGGGACAACTCTGAAGAACGTAGCTTGGAGGGTTCTGAACGGCAAGGGGGCAATCAAGTCGTTCAGGCTCTCTAAACAAGAGGCGTTTTTACAGGTGATCTGCCTGACCCTGGGGGCTTATGGGGTCAGGCATTTTTTTGCCTATTTTTTTGTCTGGTTTTTATGGCCTCCACTTACAGCAGTTTTTCTAGGCCATAGACCAACGATTTCAATTGCAGCACATGGCGAATCGCGAGCAGCACCCCGGGCATGTAGCTGGCGCGATCGCTGGTGTCGTGCCGCAGGGTATAAAGCTGCCCCGGTGCGCCGAATAGGACTTCTTGGTGGGCAATTAGACCGGGCAGGCGGACGCTGTGAATCCGAATCCCTTCAGCGGCCAGGGTGCCCCGCGCTCCAGCCATGGTTTCGGTTGCTTCGACCGCAGGTGGGTTAAAGGTTTTGCCTAGTTCGGCTAGCATTTCAGCCGTTTGGATGGCGGTGCCGCTGGGGGCGTCGGCTTTTTGGTTGTGGTGCAGCTCAATAATTTCGACATGGTCAAAGTAACGGGAGGCTTGAACGGCGGCTTGTTGTAGCAGCACCACGCCAATCGAAAAGTTGGGGATGATCAAACAGCCCGTGCTGGCTTTATCGGCAAAGTCTGCCAGATCTTGCAGCTGCTGGGGGCTAAGGCCAGTGGTGCCGACCACCGGGCGAACTCCGTAGGCGATCGCCGACCGCACGTTTTCATACACGCTATCGGGATGGGTGAAATCGACCACGACCGCTGGCTGCTTTTCTTGAGAGGCCATGGCCAAGGTGCCCTGCAAATCTGCCAGAATGGGAATTTCTAGCGCTCCACAGCCCACTACCTCGCCTACGTCTTCACCGATGTATTTGGGGTTACGGGCGATCGCCCCCACCAGCGTCATATCGTCAGCGGCGGCGATCGCCTTCACGGCCTGCCGACCCATCTTGCCCGTGGCACCATTAACGACAACTGGAATCGGAGGTTGACTGGTCATAGGAGCCTCTGAGAAATCTGAAACAACCGAAAAACATGGCCGATGATATCTTAAAACATATATCGGCAGTGGGAAGGGCAGGTGACGTTTGAAGCTTTAAGTGCGCCTGAGTTTTCAATTTTTGGCTCTACTGGGCCAGATCAGTGCTTTAACCAGGACTATGCGGGTCTATATTTGGCTGGACGGGTGCGGGCGATCGCCGATATTGAATGCGAACCGATTCAATCGTGCCATCGTGATTTTCTGCGAGAGTTGCAGGTGCGTGCCAATCTAGTCGTGCCAATTTTGACCGACAAAGGGCTATGGGGGTTATTTGTCGCCCATCACTGCACAGGCATCCGCTCTTGGTCGGAGGCGGAGATTGAGCAGATGAAAGCTGGGGGGCAAACGTTGGCCACAGCTCCATCTATTCAAGGCCACGGCCCGGAGTGAGTCACGTCTTACTTCTTCTTCTTGTGGTCTGATTTTTTGCCGCTTTTTTTGGTGGCAGTTTTTTTGGTGGCAGTCTCTTTTTTAGGCGCTTCCACCGCCAGAGAGCCATTGATCAAACCGTTGAACCCATAGACTTGGCGGCTGCCCACGAAGGGGACAAGGGTGACTTCTTTTTCGTCGCCCGGCTCAAAACGGACGGCAGTCCCCGCCGGGATGTCTAAGCGGGTGCCTCGGGCTTTGACCCGATCAAAGGTGAGAGCAGGGTTGACTTCAAAAAAGTGGAAGTGAGACCCGACTTGAATCGGGCGATCGCCTGTATTAGCCACGGCCAGCGTCACAGTCTCACGCCCTGCGTTCAGTTCAATCTTGCCGGGTTCTACCAGCAGCTCTCCAGGGATCATATCGTTCTCGCTTGCATGAATAGGATTTGAAGGTATCGAGACGTTAACGAATAGGGTTGTGAACGGTGACTAGCTTGGTGCCATCTGGAAACGTTGCTTCTACCTGCACCTCGTGCAGCATGTCTGCAATCCCATCCATCACCTCAGTGTGTGCTAGCAGCGTGGTGCCATAGGTCATCAAGTCGGCCACCGTGCGGCCTTCTCGTGCCCCTTCCAAAATTGCCGCCGAAATGTAGGCCACCGATTCGGGATAATTGAGTTTAAGCCCTTTTGCCTTGCGGCGTTCGGCCAAGAGAGCGGCTGTAAAAATCAGGAGTTTGTCTTTTTCTTGTGGAGTCAATTGCATGGTTCAAGTGGTGCCGCGCGATCGGTGGATTCTATAGGATTCAGTTGGAGATTTTTGTGGCATGAATGGGTGTGAAATCATCTAGGTTCTGATCTGCACCACATTCTTTCCACACAACACTATTACTGCATCGCAGCCACATTTGCAGTACATTGCAGCCCAACATTAGGTTAAAAGCAGGCCAGAGTTGACCAGAGTTGGTTAGATCTGGCCAGACGGGCTACGAATTTTGATCCGATCCCCGTTTCAGCTGCTTTAGGGTTTGGTACATTTCGGGCAGTCGGCTTAACAGAGCGGCAGTTTTCCAAAACTGGCGAAACGGGACGGCGGGGGTGCCCATGACCACAGAACCGGGTGCCAGATCGCTGGTAATGCCCGTCTGTGCAGCGGCCTGGGTGCCATCGCCGACCCGCACCTGGTTGGAAATACCCACCTGTCCGCCCAAAAAGACCCGGTTTCCCAGCCGCACCCCGCCCGCTAGCCCGCCCTGGGCGGCCATGGCGCAGCCTTCGCCCACATCACAGCCGTGAGCAATGTGGACGAGGTTGTCGAGTTTGGTGTGGCGATGAATCCGGGTTTCGCCGACAGCGGGACGGTCGATGGTGGCGTTGCAGCCTACCTCCACGCCAGTTTCGAGCACCGTGTAGCCCGACTGCTCCATCTTGAACCAGCCCTCA
>JAYUYI010000822.1:0-2452 GCA_043752545.1 Thermoleptolyngbya sp. | reverse complement strand
AGCTATCTGTGACCAAATCGACTGGACTGCCGTCAGCCGCTGGCTCACCCGACGAGACAGCGGTAAATTTGGAAAGCGTCGCACGCCTTTCAGCGTCTGCAATCCGGGCGTTTGCCGCCTGAACTCGCTCGTTGACGTCAATCAGCAGCGTATCTAATCCTTCCTCATCGGCAAACAGAGCCAACACGTCAGCTCTGAGCTTTTCAGCGTCCTGCAATTTAACTCGGGCAGCTTCAATCTGCTGCTGCGCCTCGCCTTGATTTACCAGCTGCGCCTCTTTGGTCGCGATATCTGCCTCAAGCGCTCGATTTTCGTCTAATTTGGGCACAACCAGATTGACAAATAGATATCCTGCACCTGCCAGACCTAGGAGTGCTAATAAAATACCGTTGAAGCGCGGGGTCAGCCGAATTCCAAAAACAACTGGATAGTCTGGCTCGTCTAGCACCTGATTGCCCGGAATAAAATCTCCGCCCACTGTCATGGCTTAATCACTCCCAAATCTCGAAGGGCATCTACTCGGGCAGGTAACCCCACCGCTAATGTGTTTTTCATGTCTTGCAACAGCTCGGAAGCAGGACGCTTGGTCAAACCTGCCGAAATTTTATACTGCACAATCTTAGGCAACTCTACCTGGAGGGAGCGATCGCCTCTACCCACAAACTCAATCGTCGTCGGGTTATCAATCAACGTCACATCCACTAACCGCACATTGCGACTATCCAAAAACGGCGACTGCTGCAGCACCAACACAAAGTCATTAGCATCAGAAAACGATTGACAATAGCCCGTTAGCTCGATAACTGCTGGCGGCAGTTCTGGCTGTACGGCAACAGCAGCAGGCTGATCTGGCGTAGTTGCCGGAGCTGGAGCTGGAGCCGCAGGTGGCGCAACCCCTGCCGTTTGAGTCAAGCCAGTGACCTGCACCCCAGCGGGTACCCGACCTCGAAAGTCTTGCAGAATAGCAGACCAGGGCACAATCTTATCAAATACTCTGGCGAGTGCCTGGTTTTCTGCATCCAATAGGCTAACTTGGGCATTAACATTCTCTACCTCTTTCATCGCCTGTTGCAGCGTTGCCAACTGACTATCTAGCTCCTGCTGACGAGCTAGCAACGACGCATTTTGAGACTGCAAAAAGAACCAAAGACCCCCGACCAACCCAGGTAACAACGCTCCGATCGCCGCCCCAATATAGAGAGGACGTGGACTATCTCTGCCACCTCCACGAGATACGACCGCCGCTTCAGCTTGGCGCCCTGCTCGATCATTTAGAAAATTAACATCTAAGCTATACATCTCACCATGCCTCCCGCAGTCCTAACCCCAGCACTACACCCAGCCCCGGTCGCTGCATGAGTGGAATATCTTGATCAACTTCCAACGACAGTGCTGCAATTGGATCGATCTGACTGGCGGGTAAACTGAGCCGCTGGGAGAAAAACTCATCAAGCTGCCCAATTGAGCCGCCAGGCCCGGCCAGCAACAGCTGTGCCACCTCTAGGTTGTCGCCCTGATTTAAGTAGAAGTCAATTGATCGTCTCAGTTCATCTGCCAGCTCTCCCAACACCCGCAACATGGCGGCTGTGCCTGGATTCGTCCCCATTGCTTTGGGTGCTGCGCCCATACTATCCATTGGCGCAATCGGCACCGTCATGCCTTGTAACAGCTCAGTGTTCCGCGATGGTGGCAAATTCATGGCCCGACTGAGAGCCGATTGAATTTGAAACGTTCCAATCGGCACCGTGCGAGAAAACTGAGGTACGCCATCCACAATAATTGAGATTTCGGTGCTCTCAAACTCAATGTCTACAATGGCAGCGGCTTCTTGGGGCGTAAACTGACGGAGCTGTTCTCGAATCGTGCGGATCAGCGAGAAGCTGCTAATCTCTAGCACGTCTACATCTAACCCAGCCTGTTGAAAGGTACTGAGATAGGAGTCGGTCACATCTTTACGCGTCGCAACCAGCAGCACCTGCACTTTTTCAATGCCATCTTCATCCACAAAAAAGCCCAGCTTTTGATAATCGACGTCGGCTTCCTCGCGGGGGAAGGGCAAGTACAGCCCAGCTTCCTGGTTTAAAACCATTTCTCGCAATTCTCGATCGTCTAACTCAGCTGGCACCGGAATAATCCGCGTCACCGTGTCTCGGCCTCCAGGGATAGCGGTAGCCGCATGCTTAATTTTCAACTTGCTTTCCGCTAGCACAGACTGAATAATCTCTGCCATGGTGGCTGAGTCGATGATTTGCCCCTCCTGGTAAACCCCCTCGGGGACTTCAGCAGATGCCAGCGTTGTGAGTTGAAAGCCCTGACCTTTCTTCTTGAGGCGAGCGACGTTAACGCGCTCAGGAGTAAGCTCTATTCCTACTCCTTTTGTTTTTTTGGCAAAGAACCCTTTGAAGTTGCTAAACACAGTTTCGTGACCGAGTATGAGGGTAAACGTTGGAGA
>JAYUYI010000821.1:0-13949 GCA_043752545.1 Thermoleptolyngbya sp. | reverse complement strand
ACCGTGTCATCAAACTTGACTTGAGCATGCAGCTCGTAGGCATACCACGTACTTAGACCCCGAATGTATTCCTCTGGATTGTTGATCGCAAACCGAATGTGGTCGCTGAAGTCGCCATTGGTATCGGCATAGGCATACGAGTGGAGGTCAAAGGTCATGCCTTTGGTGGCTTTGAA
Source organism: Thermoleptolyngbya sp. (assembly GCA_043752545.1). Lineage (GTDB taxonomy): Bacteria > Cyanobacteriota > Cyanobacteriia > Elainellales > Elainellaceae > CASBQJ01. The sequence continues at coordinate 13,773 of JAYUYI010000821.1, read as the reverse complement.
CATTTCTTCTTCGGCCAATTCTGCGGCAGCCACAGGCCGACGTTTGAGCACCGTGTCTTGAGTAATTTCGAGAACTTGGGCAGCGGTTTGTTCTTCGAGTGGATAGACGACTTCACCGTCGAACACAACTTCAGCAAACCGATTGAAAATGAACCAGGTATTGAACCCAGCCACAGTACCCGTTTTTAAGGTGAACTTGATGTGCTCATCAAAGTCACCCATAGAGTCGGCATAGGCATACGACTGAATTTCATATTCCTGCCCTGCTGTCAGCTGAAATTGCTCGGCCTGCGGCAAATGCCCTGCATGCACAGGGCGGCGCTTAAAAATGGCGCGATCGTCAGTTACCTTTAATATCTGTTTTGTCATAGAGCAGTCCTGTTGAGAGGTGATAGACGCATGAGAGGTATTGATCAAGATACCCGCTGCCTGCAATCTAGGAGCAACGATTGATCTAGTGGTTGATCCAGTGAAACTATTGGGCAAGATGCTGAGGTATCACCTTTTCACTCACTACTAAATTTTTGAACTTATCATAGCAACCCATTAGGACAACGGTAGAAATGTAGGGCATTGCTTAACAAGAACCGCCAACGCCCTCATCTTTCCGGTCATGCCGTAGCGGTCCTAGGCAATTATGCTTGACGTACGCTCGTTCTCCCCGTATGGTCGTTCATTAAGTTGCGACACACACCCGTAGCAGCCTTTACATCAAGACTCAATACTTTAACGCCACTTGGAAAGTGTAGCTCCACCTCAAAGCGGCTAAGTCCCCCAAACTGTATACGGCAGTCGCCCCTACACAATTCGACCATCGCCCCTCCCCAGGCCACCGCATCCCCTACAATGCCATTGCGACCCAACACAGTGCCTTAATCACCTGCGCCGGGCTGTAGATGCGAAGCATTGGCATCGAGATCTCGGCTACCGTTTTAGTATTTTGATGCCAATGCTTCTCCCCTACGCAGGGAGGCGATCGGCTGATGAAAACCGTTCTTAGAACAATTGTATTAATACCCAAAAGTTAGATACGATTTTACTCAGACCCTATTCAAAACTCAAAACTCAAAACTCAAAACTCCCCCCATGCTCGATCTGATCAAACTAGCTCGCCAGATGCAAGGCATTAGCCAACACCTAACCGCCGAATCGATCGCCTCTCGCCAGCGGTTAGAATTAGCCGAACGATTGCTGCATGAAGTGCAAGAGCGGCAGGCAGAATTGCTAGACAAGCAAGAAACATGGAGCGATCGCCTTGGATTTGCCGCCGCCACTCCCATCGAACCCCTGAGCACCCGCATCGCGATCGCCCTAGCGCCGCCGCTGCATACCGTGCTGGCCACCGACGGGTCACAAATTGCCCCTAGCCATCACGAAATTGCCTACTGCTACCTGCTAAATGTGGGTCGGGTGGTGCTGCACTATGGCAAGAATCGCTATCCGCTGCTCGATAGCCTGCCAGAAGTGTTCTACCGCCCCGAAGACCTCTACGTCTCCAGGCAGTGGGGCATTCGCACCGAAGAATGGATGGGATATCGCCGCACCGTTTCCGAAGCGGTGGTGTTGGCCGAACTGGGCAGTAATCTGGAACGCGATCTAGAACCCGATTTGACAGCGCCCTCCCCCGCCGCCCCAGCGCCCGTCCCTTACTTGGCCATGGTCGATGGTTCGCTGATCCATTGGTTTCTCGAACCGTTGCCTGCCGAAGCGCGCGATCGCATTTTGCCGCCGATTTTAGCCGCCTGGGAGCGCTTACGGCAGGCTCAAATTCCGTTAGTCGGATACATCAGCGCCGCCCGTAGTGGCGAGGGGCTAAATTTTCTGCGGCTGCATACCTGCCCCTATCCCAACCCCGACTGCCTCACCCACTGCCCTGGCAAAACGGATGATGCGCCCTGTCAAGTGTTTGCACCGTTGCGAGACAGCGCCCTTTGGTCACTGCTGCTAGAGCCGGGAGAACGGAGTCCGCTCTGGCGCAGCTCTGCCCGTATTCTCGATGCCTATGGACCGCACCGCATTTTCTTTTGCTATTTGAATGTGGGGTCTGAAGTGGCACGGGTTGAGTTTCCGGCCTGGGTGGCCGAAGACCCAAACCTGCTCAACACCGCTCTGAGCCTGACGCTAACCCAGGTGCAAAAGGGCTATGGCTATCCGGTAGCGCTGGCCGAGGCGCATAACCAAGCTGTGGTCAGAGGAGGCGATCGCAGCCGGTTTTTTGCGTTGTTAGAACGCGAAATGATCCGCGCTGGCTTGCAAAATATTGGCACGTCTTACAAAGAAGCCCGCAAGCGTGGCAGCATTGCCTGAGCCTGAAGTCTAGACTCTAACCCACCAATTTCGGATAAATGGTGCGGACAGCCAGTGTGGCAGATAACACCGTCAAGCCCAGCAGCCACAGCAAATTTAGCCACCACAGGGGAGGAATTTCTAGCGGAAAGCGCAGCAGATCGACCAATGAAGCAAACGGCAGAATTCCGGCAATCCCCCTTAAAAACGGAGGCAACGTACTGCGCGGGAAATAGGTGCCGCAGAGCGTAAACATAGGAATAATAATCAGAAAAATCGGCACATTCACCTGGTCGATTTGACGGACAATGCCAGCGGTAAGCAGCCCCATTGCGCCAAACAACAAGCTGCCCAAAAACATTAACGGCAGTGCCAAAAGCAAGTCCGAAGCGGCATATAGACCCCAAATCACCGCGACAATTCCCGTTAGCCCCCCGGCAATCATGCCCTTGGTCGCCGCCCACAGCCAATCGCCCAAAAACACTTCGGCAAAGCTGAGAGGAGCGGTTAACAATGCCTGCCAAGTGCGTTGGAAATTGAGCCGAATGAAGCTGCTGTAAGAGCCTTCAAAAAACGACTGAAACAAAATGCCCACCGCAATCATAGCCGGAGCAATAAACGTTAGATAGGCCACCTCTTGCCCGCCGTAAGGCACATTGCCCACCAGCGGCGTTAACCCATAGCCAAAGGCGACGAGGTAAATAATTGGCTCTGACACGGGCGGCAGACAGTTGACCAGCCAGGTGCGCTGGTATACCTTCGCATGTCTGCGCCACACGGAATAGACGCCCCAAGCGGAAAGCGCAGGATATTTCACGACAGCATACTCCCGGTTAACCGCAAAAATACGTCTTCTAAGTTAGCCCGCCGTCGCGTTAAGCGGGTCGGATTTAGCGCCGTCAGCTGTTCCCAAAGCCCACGCGAGTCGGTATCCGGCAAGGCCAAGATATAACCGCTGCCGAAGGCTCGAATCCAGGTTTCGGCTTGATTGGCTAGCTGCTGCACTGCCGCTGCTTCGATGCCTTCAATTTCTACCACGTCTTTGCCGACCGTGCGGTCGATCAACTCGGTGGGGGTGCCCTGGTCTATCACCTGACCTTGCTGAAGCAGGATGAGGCGATCGCACAACCGCTGGGCTTCGTCCATATAGTGTGTGGTTAACAGCACCCCACAGCCGCGCTGCTTTAGATCGCTCACCAGTTTCCAAAATTCTTGCCGCGCATCGGGATCCAGCCCGGTCGTGGGTTCATCCAGAAAAACAACCTGGGGCCGATTGATTAGCGATCGCGCCAGCACTAATCGGCGCTTTAGCCCCCCTGACAGCTCAAAAATTTCGTGATTGGCATAGTCTTGCAGGTTAACCTGTGCCAATAATTCTCCCGCTAACCGACGGGCGGAGGCACCGTAAATTCGGTAGTGATGCGCAAAGTGCATCAGATTTTCGATTACCGAAAAATCGGGATCGAGATTATCTTCTTGGGTGACGATGCCCATCTGCGCCCGCGCACTGCGGCTATCGTCTTGAACGGTTGTAGAGCCAATTTGCACAAACCCCCGGGTGGGGGCGACGGCTCCATACAGCATCCCTACCGTGGTTGTTTTGCCAGCACCATTTGGCCCTAGCAGCCCCAAGACTTCACCCGGATAAAGGCTGAAACCGACACCCTGAACCACGGGGCGATCGCCATAAAACTTCCATAAATCGTAGGCTACCAGTGCCGCCGTGCTGGTGGGCTGGGGAGGGGCAAAAGCAGTCAAAACGTCAACCTCAACGTGGAACAGTCAGCCTAAGCTAGAACCTTATCAAGGAACTCCACAATTACCATCCCCCAGACGGGTGACGATTTAGAGCAAGCCATAGCGGCCAATTCGGTTCCATTGGCGGTATGAGACTGTGGTGCCATGGAGCAAAACTCTAAATGTAAAACTCTATATCTGTGAATATAAAAATAAATATAAAAATCTAGCTTAAGAGCGATGTAATAGCGCCTCTAGCTGCATCATGGGTCGCCGCCGTGGCACCACCCGGGATGGGTCAATTTTGATGATGACTTCATCTAGAGGCAATATGCGCGACGTGCGCTTAAACACATTGACTTGATAAACCAGTTGATTGGTGTAATCTACTGCCGTCAACCAGCCGCTCTTAGGATGATAGGCTCCTGTGTCGATATCCATCCACCCCTGCCCACAGGCGATCGCCCCAGCGGGAACGTTGGGCAAAGTAAACGTAATGGTGTGCCCGGTAATAATCAGCTTATCGGGAAAGTAGGGTCGAGTCATGCTGTGGAATTCGTCGCGAACCCAGCAGTATTCTTGAATGGTATGGTCGGCAATCGCTAGGTTTGGGTGCATCCCGGCATGGGCCAGCCAGATGTCGCCTAGGTCGATGTGAGTGGGAAGAGATCGCATCCACGTCACATGCTCTACCAGCAAGTCTGCCATGTTGCTGTAGCTTAAAAGGGTGGTTTGACCGCCACTGTAAAGCCATGCCTCTGTCGATTGCTTGCAGATTTTTTCGTTTGGGAAAATCTCTAGCAACATTTGTTCGTGGTTGCCCAATAGGCAAACGTATCCATTTTGTTTCACAAATGTAACCACTTGGGCGCTTTTTGGCCCTCGGTCGATCAAGTCTCCTAAAAAATAGACTTGATCGTCGGCACTAGGGGCGATCGCCTCTAGCAATTGCATCAACCCATCATAATGTCCATGAACATCGCCAATGAAGATGCGCCGACTACTAACCACGTCCAACCTGCCTTTGATCATGACGAACCCGATAAACCGTTGCTTTCTGCCGTTCGACCCCAGTCTTCAGGCCCATCGATTGCGAGGCCAATGCCTGCACCGATTGAACTAGGTCGTCAGGAGAAACACTTACCTTCATTATGCCCAGTAGATAAAATAACATCCCAATTGAGCGTGTTAAGTTCACAACAAGATCAGATGAAGACTGAATCAAAAAAGCGGTTAAAGCAGCAATCAGCACAGTTTAGAACCAATGGCTGGACAGCGGGAAGTCTAAACTAGAGCTAGAGAATTTCAAGTCTGATGGCCAGCTTTTGATCAGCCAAGCTCTCGAAGCAGTCTCCTTGTCTAAGCGCTGTATCAGGCGCTTGATCCGGGTGATTACTGACTCAGCGCCCGCAAAAAAGCCTGCAAACTTGCCAGTAGCCCCCGACTGCTAGGGGCGGGCGGCTGATCACGTCCGCCTCGGGTTAACAAAATTTGCTCTAATTCCTCGCCAACTGGCTTTTGAGCCGTTTCAGAAATCAGGCCGTACTCGTCGTCTTGCTCTAGCCAAACTTGCCAATTCGACGGGTAGCAGCGAAACAGAGCCGCACTATCGAGGGGGCGGATGTAGTAGCACGATTCAAATACGTTTAAAAACCGCTCTCGTAACTGCCGTCCGGCGTAGCCAATGCCAATGGTGGCTACATCTTCTAGGCGAGGATTGAGAAACACAACAGGGCGATCGCCGGCAAAATCACACAGCGCTTCCACTTTGGCTACTTCTATAGACGAAGGCTGCACAAACAAAATCACCTTCTCGTCGGGTTGAATGTCTGTTTTCATGTCGTCAATCCCCCGAACGGCATACGGCAGCTCACCCCAGTCACGCCGTGCCAGTGCTGCCGACCCAGCATCGGGGAAGAAGACCCGCAGTTCTGAGCCTAAATCGCCAAACCCGGCCACAAACTGCTGCGCCACGGGCATGATCCCTAATTCGGGAAACAACAGCTCCACTTGCAGCCGGGTTTTGCCGTCAGCGATCGCCGCTTTGGTCGCCTCAATAGACTGGGCGATCGCGTGTTCAAGGGTCGAGGGCAGGTAGGACATGGAGGATGAAGGATGAAGGGGGAGGGATGAAGGATGAGGGATGAGAGATGAAGACGGGTGATCAAAGAAAGAAAAGACTAGCAGGTTTGCAGTCGTAGCCATCCTTCATCCCTCCTCCTTCATCCTTCTAAAGATCGGGTTCCACGTAGCCCTGGATATTTTCTGGATCAAACTGTTTGAGGATGCGAGTGGCTTGATTGGTGATATTAGGGGATCCACTGACCACGACTAAGTATTTTCCGGCGCTGAGGCGATTGCGATAGGGAAGGGCATCGCCACCGCCAATGGCTAGCCCTACACCGCCCCCCACAAAGAAACTGCCCATGGCGGCAGCCACCCCTCCTAGCAGGGCACCAATCAGACGATTACCCCATACGCCTGCGGCAGATACTAGGTCAAAGTTGGTGGCGGCATTAAAGGCAAAGCCAGCGACTAAGCCAAACGGCACTAGCCAAGTGGCCATCAGCAAGGCTTGCTTTTTGGCTGGTTTACCTGGATCTAAGAAGCCAAATTCATCGGCGCTTTTGTAGCCTCGGCCTAGAATGCTAACGTGCTCCACAGGCAAGCTTGCTGCTTCTAGGGCACAGTAAGCGGCTTCGGCTTGAATTCGATCCGCCAAAATGGCGACGACATAGTTCATAACAATTACGCAATTCGCAACTCAGCGTTCCATCAGACCTCCGGCATGGATTTCTTTTTGCAGGCGTGAATGGTGTTTCGACGCCGCTGAGAAATAGCTGATGCAGGAGATCTAATTTCATTATGAGACGTTGAGGGGACGCGTAACCTCTACAGCAACCCGTCTTGCTCAATTTCTTCGATGACTTGCAGCCCACGCGGATCGCCAACTTTGAGCATGGAAAGCTTGGCATCTTCGCGTACGCCTAGCTCTTCGTCTTCGGCAAATGCTTCAATCAGCGCGTCAATGGCGGTGGCATAAACGACGTTGGAGGGTAATTCACGGCACAGTTCTCCAATTGACCAGGCGCAGTTGCTGCGAACGGCGGCGATCGCATCTTGCCGGAGCGCTTCAATCAGGCGCGGCATGGCGGCAATGGTGACGTCGTAGCTAACAGTAGCCATTTGGGCTAGGGCGCTGGCGGCCCACAGCCGTACTGCCGAAATGTCGGTCTTGAGGGCGTCGGTTAATGGCTCTAGGGTGCGGCGATCGCGGCAGTTGCCTAGCGCCCAGACAATGCCTTTGCGCACATATCCGTTCCAGTCTCGGCTGAGCTGATCGATCAACGGTTCTACGGCGCTAGGGCTGGGGTTGCGCCCCAAGGCATAGGCCGCACTAACGCGAACTAACGGACAGGCATCGGTTAGCAGTCCGATCAAGTAAGGAATTGCCCGCACATCTTCTAGTTCGCAAAAAGCCCGTGCCGCCAGCATCCGCTGCTGATTTTGCGGCGCTTGCAGCAGCAACAGCATGGTGTCGGGATCGGGTTTTGGTTCCTCTGTCTCAGTGTCTAAGGTGTCTAGATCGTCCAACGGACTTTCTAACTCCAGCTCAGCATCCAGGACAGACAAATCATCTTTGTCATACATACTGTCACTTTACAGCAACAGGGAGGTTGAGGGAGAAGGATAGCGCAGGTTTGCCAAAAAAACCAACCGGCGATCGCTGTTTCCCCAAACCGAACTTTTCTCTGGGAATTTCAAATCGGCTGTGAGAGGTAGATCCCCGATCGGGTACCCCTCTCACCTGTTGGCTCTAGTAGCGAATTTGTAGCGTCACTGAGGCTTGCACATCTTGCTCGCCACCCACTACAGGCGTCACGGCATCACGACCCTCCATGGCCGCTGCCCGCATGTAGGGCATGGGGGGAGGTGCAACGGCATTGTTGAGCTGAATGCCGACGATCTCTTGACGGTTCAATCCTAGTACCGACAATACAGAATCGGCCTGAGCCTGGGCGGCTTGGGTGGCTTCACGCAGCGCTTCGCTCTGGGCACGGGCGATCGCCTCATCGGCGGCGACAAAGCTCACGCTGTTAATTTGGCTAGCTCCAGCGCGGACGGCATCATCTAAAATGCTGCCTGCCTGTTCGGTTGGAACTTGAAAGCTAACGGTGTTGCTGCCCGCATAGCCCGTCAAGCGCTGGCGATTATTTTCGTAGCTGTAGACGGGGTTGAGGTTAATTCCGGTCGTTTGTAGCTTAATTACATTGCGCGATCGCAATAATTGCACCACCGCTGACGAGCGGCGCGCCACTTCTTGCTGCACGTCTGCCGCCGTCTCGGCTTGCGCTTCTACACCTAGCTGCACCTGAGTCAAGCTAGTCGCAATCGTTTCAGAGCCTTGCCCTGTCACCGTTAGAACTCTCATCATCGCTTCTGCTGCTAACACGGGTCTGAGGGGCATCATACTCAGCAAGCCCAGCGCCAATGGCAAAATGTAGCGCAACTTTACGGGGCGAACAGCGGTCTGGGCTGATTTAGCCGATTTAGCCAATTGATCTGCTTGAGGTAAATGAGTCAGCATTGGGTCTCCTCACGGAATACAAAATCTAGGGATGTCTCTACTGTGTCATCTTCACTCTAGAAAGTGAGGTTGGTTACATTTTTGGAAACTTTCAACCGACCCTGCTGGGCGATTGCCTGCCGGATATGAGCCATGGTCAAGGTGGGTGCACCAGAAGTCTCCAGATAAGTCGCTGCCGTGCGGGCGATCGCGCCAATCTCTCCGCCCGTCAGCACCCGTTGCCGCGCTAGGGCAACCCAGTTGATGTCATCGGCCAACGCCAACGAGCCGGGAAATGCCCGCTGCCACAGGATCAGGCGATCGCGCCACTCGGGCAGAGCAAACCGCAGAATCGAGTCGAATTGCCGCTGCCACTGCAAGCTCACCGCTTCTTGCAGCGGCACACTCAGCAGCGTTATTCCGGCTTGCTGCTGGCGCTGAGTCAAAAACTGCTGCACATGAGCTGAAGTCAGGCTGGCGGGCGGCAGGGTCGCCGTGCGGCGCAGCCAGTGCTGAGCCGCCCTAATAAATAGTAGAGCAGGACGGCGAGTGGCCATCTCTTGAAGCAGCTGTAGGTAGTCTTGTGGCGGTACCTGAGCCAAGTCAACCAGGGTGAGCGGCTGCTTGAGATGGTGGGCGATCGCCTGGGCTGCCATGCTTTTTCCGCTACCAGATGACCCCACCAGCAACGCCAATGTGCCGCGTTTGCCCGTTTGGGCAAATGCTTCTGAAAGAGCACTCGGCGGCTCACTCTGACGGCTCCAAGTTACGCTCTGACTCAGCATTTGCAAGGATTCTAGCAGCGGAGCCGGAAGCACTAGATCGCTCCACTGGACAGGGACACAGCGGTCTTGGCCGCAAGCATTCAGCCCCGGTGCCTGTGGCCGACTCAGCACCTGATTCAGCGTATCGAGAATCGGCTGTTCGCAGAGCAAAAAATTGACGAGGGGAGCGGTTAACTGCACCGACTGATTCAGCAATGTGTTGTGCGGACGGGGCAGTAAGGTAATCAGGCCATACTGTTGCAAGACAGATTCTGACAGCAGCGCAGCTCTGCCAGCTCGCCATTCGTGGTCATTGTGACAGAGGAGCTGCAGCACCACATTGACCGTCGGCAGGTCGCTTTTGACCCCGTCGTCGTCACCCTGCAAGTATTGATAAATTTTGGCATAGCGCCGATTCACTTCGGGAGCTAGGGCGATTAAGATCAGACTTTTCTCGAAGGATGAAAGCTGAAGGCGATCGCACAGCAGCGGTAGCCCCAGCGCAATGCCCTGCTGCCGACTGGCGTGAATCCGAGTTGTAAGCTGCTGCTGATAGCTGGGCTTAATCGCAGCGCTGGGGGCAGGCGGTTTGCGGTAATCATCGTAAGAAATCTTGCCGTCAAGCGTAATGACCCCTTGCCACCAGTGACTGCTCACCCGGTCAGCCCGAGATTGCGCCATGCGGTCAATCTCCTTAGTTTCTTTCCGTTGGCGCGCCACTGCCACCATCAGCATCCGCTCTAGCCAATTAAATTCCACCCGAAGGTAGGCCCAATTATCAACAAATCCAACCGACGGGTCAATGGACATCGGCATCTGTACCTGCTACGCTGGCTCAACCTCTATTAATCCCCAGGTTCAGCACCTCGACTCTGTCCACATCTTAGCGAAGTGAACGTTAAGTAAAATGCCATCCGACGAGGCCGTGAGTCAAAAATTTATCAATTTACGGGTTTCCACATTGCCACTGTTTGATTTCAACTCGCTACAATGATGGAGGTTCACTGCGACGTTGGTGACTGCCAATAATGTTTTATGATCTATGCCTTGTTGAAGCAGGGAGTCATGATGTTCCGGTGACAGTATATCGGGCTTGTACCCGAAAACTATAAGCCGGAGCCGAGGTTCCCACCTGGATTTTTCCAGGTCAAAAGCTGAGGTAAGACGGCGCTGCGGTGAACCTTTAAGCATTTTCTCCCCTATCTATCGGATGGGGGAGATTTTGTATGGGTTAGAGATGATCCTGTGCTAGGCTAAGCGTAGTCGTTATGAGTCCGTAATATAAAAACCTATGGCAAACCCAACAGTCGAGAATGTGGTCATTATTGGCTCTGGGCCAGCGGGCTACACAGCCGCTATTTATGCTGCACGCGCCAACCTCAAGCCGTTTATGTTTGAGGGATTTCAGGCGGGTGGGTTGCCGGGTGGTCAGCTCATGACCACAACAGAGGTTGAGAATTTTCCTGGCTTTCCCAACGGCATTACCGGGCCAGAGCTGATGGACAACATGAAGCAGCAGGCCATCCGGTGGGGGGCTGAGCTGGTCACAGAAGATGTGACGTTCGTAGACTTTAATCAGCGCCCGTTTGTGATTCGCTCCGAAGAGCGGGAAGTCCACGCCCATACGGTGATTATTGCCACGGGTGCCACGGCTAAACGGCTGGGGCTGCCCGGAGAGGTCGAGTATTGGAGCCGAGGGATTTCTGCTTGCGCTATTTGTGACGGGGCAACGCCAATTTTCCGCAATGCCGAGTTGACGGTCGTGGGCGGTGGCGATTCGGCAGCGGAAGAAGCGGTGTATTTGACCAAATATGGGTCGCATGTGAATTTAATTGTCCGCAGTGAAAAAATGCGCGCCAGTAAAGCCATGCAGGATCGAGTTTTGCGCAACCCCAAAATTACAGTTCACTGGAACACATCCCCCCTAGAAGTAGTGGGTGATGGCAATTTGATGACAGGGCTAAAAGTCAAAAATACTCAAACGGGTGAGGTGAGCGAGATCGCGGCCAAGGGTCTGTTCTACGCGATTGGACACATGCCTAACACGTCCCTATTCCAAGGACAGCTAGAGCTAGATGACGTCGGGTATATTGTCACCCGCCGGGATGTGGAAACCACGATTGAAGGCGTGTATGCCGTGGGAGATGTGCAGGATCATGAGTACCGGCAGGCCATTACCGCTGCTGGAACCGGCTGTATGGCTGCCCTACTAGCCGAACGCTGGCTCTCAGCCAATGCCCTAATTCAAGAATTCCATCAAACTGAAGCGTCAGAGCATCCGGCAGCGGCAGATGAGGCGGTAGAGCAAGCACCCACCAAAACCGCCGCGCAGCTAGAAGCGGAATTTGATATTAGCCATACCCGCCACACAGGGGGCTACGCGTTGCGGAAGCTGTACCACGCCAGCGATCGCCTCATCATCGTCAAATATGCGTCTGCTACCTGTGGCCCGTGCCACACGCTAAAACCTATGCTCAGCAAGGTAATTGACGAGTTTGATGGTCAGGTTCACTATGTCGAAATTGACATCGAGCAAGATCCCGACATTGCTGCTTCTGCCGGAGTGACGGGTACGCCGACCATTCAATTCTTCAAGGACAAAGCTCTGGTTGAAAAAACCATGGGCGTGAAGCAAAAAAGTCAGTATCGGGAAATGATTCAGAAAAACCTGGAGTCGGTGCCTGTTTAACGCATCATTTAACGCACCAGGATACCCGCTATCCCTTGCGGTAGAGATGCGATTTATCGCGTCTCTACATCGCGTCTCGACGATGATGTGACCTTATTGCAGTTTCAAAAACCGCTCTAGGGCGCTCACCATGGCCGGACTCCAGCGGCGTACGGTTGTCACCCATTCAATATTTCGATAGCGCGGATCCAATCCCAGTGCTGCGACCCAGTTGCTTTCGGCTTCGCCCTGCTGCCCATCTACCCACAGGGCGGCGGTGAGAGCGGCGCGCATGTCGGCAAAGCGGGGATATTTGCGCACCAGGTTTTTCATAGTGCGAATGGCGTCGGCAGTTTGGCCAGTTTGGTAGAGGGCGATCGCATAATTTGCCCGGGCAAAGGCAAAGTCGGGTGCCATGTCTGCGGCTTTGAGGTAGTCAGCCAGCGCCTGTTCCCATTCGCCCTTGCCCGCTTCGGCATTGCCGCGATTGTTGAAGGCGGCGGGGTCATTCGGGTCGAGTGCCAGTACTTTGTTGTAGTCGGCGATCGCCTCATCCCAGCGCTGTAGCCCTTCCAATGCTGCACCCCGGTTGAGATAGGGATCGGGCGCATCAGGAGCCAGCGCGATCGCTTGGTTATAGTCGGCGATCGCCTCTGCCAGCTTATTTTGGCTGACCCGAGAATTACCCCGATTGCTCCAGACCGCAGGATTGTCGGGGATTTGAGCCAAAATTTGCGTCCAGTAGCTCTCCGCTTCGGCAAAATCGCCTTGATTCGTGGCCTCAAACGCTTTTTCGCGCAGATCGCCCACCCCCTCTAGCTCTACAGGTTGCACAGGCAGGGGTTCGACTACGGGTTGCGCAGCAGCAGGCAGACCCACCCCCACCCAGCACAGAATTGCTAGCAGCACAGAAACAATAACGTTCAACATAGGGCGGATGAGTCCAAGATATAGCGATGGCGCTCGGGGTGGATGAGCAGGTAGATACGCCAATTATAAATTTTACTTAACATAATTACACATCTGTTAAATAAATCCTAACAGCTTGGGAAAGGCGGTTTGGTTATCGGCGATCGCTCAAGTTGAGGGCAAAATAATGAGAAGATAAACGGTTAAACCCACGATAATAAATCGCGATGGAGAGGTTATGGCTGCAATTCAATTTTCTAGAGGGATTACTGAAGAAGTGGTTCCCGATGTGCGACTAACCCGCGCTAAAGACGGCACAAACGGCACCGCCACCTTTTATTTTGAACATCCTAAAGCTCTAGACGAAACTAGTACAGATGATATTACGGGAATGTATTTGATTGATGAAGAAGGCGAACTGATGACGCGAGAAGTGAAAGCAAAATTCATCAACGGTAAAGCCTCTGCGCTCGAAGCCTTGTATATTATCCGCAGTGCCGACGAGTGGGAGCGGTTTATGCGGTTTATGGAACGCTATGCCGCAGAAAATGAACTGGGGTTCAACAAAACCTAGGGCATCAGAGGTGAACAAGTTTTGAGTTTTGAGTTTTGGATTGACCGCCTAACTTAAAACTCAAAACTCACTGATGCCTCAGCCAGCGTTGAGCCAACTGCGCCTGATCACGGATTTTAGTGTCTAGTCGAACCATTTTAGAGAGTAATCATCCCGTATGGCGCATACGCCCCATCCCGATGCTCACTTCGTTGCCGTTGGCTGTGCGATCGTGACGGTGAGCGACACTCGTACGCCCGAAACCGATCGCAGTGGCCAGCTAATCCAG
>JAYUYI010000820.1:0-6263 GCA_043752545.1 Thermoleptolyngbya sp. | reverse complement strand
CCTCAAACGCCACCCGACCAATCCGCTCAATTTCCGATTCGCAATAGACCATGGTATTAACGCCGCGCTTTTCACCCGTTTCGGTAGTAAAAATGCCGCGCGGTTGGCCAAAATAAATGCCGCCCGTCAGCTCTCGAATTACCATAATGTCTACCCCTTCCACAATCTCGCGCTTGAGACTGGAGGCATCCACCAATTGCGGCAAAATCTGGGCTGGGCGCAGGTTGGCAAACAGTTCTAGACCCGCCCGCAGTCCCAGCAACCCGCGTTCTGGCCGCACCTCGTTGGGCAACGTATCCCACTTGTAGCCGCCGATCGCCGCCAGCAGCACTGCATCGCTGTTTTTGCATCGTTCTAGCGTATCGGCAGGCAGTGGAACGCCCATGGCATCGATCGCCGCTCCCCCCAACAGCGCCTCTTGAAATGTAAATTCCAGCCCAGTTTGTGCGCCGACGGTTTTGAGTACGTCTACTGCGACAGCCATAATTTCGGGACCAATGCCATCGCCAGGAAGCAGGGTAATGCGATATTGCTTGCTCATAAATTCTGTGGATTTCTCTAGCAACCATTTATATTACTGCCCAAGGGCGGAAAAGTGGCGATCGCCTATCCCAAACGAGCGATGATAGAAGAAACCAATTCCAACTTCTGTAGGACTGCATGACCCTCAAATATGCCTACTTCCCTGGATGTGTTGCCCAGGGAGCCTGCCGGGAACTGTATCTTTCCACGAATGCCCTGACGCGAGCGCTGGGCATTGAACTGGTAGAACTAAAAAAAGCGGCCTGCTGCGGTTCGGGCACGTTCAAAGAAGATTCGCAGTTGCTAGAAGATACGGTGAATGCGCGCAATATTGCGTTGGCCGAAGTCCTCAACCTGCCGCTGCTGACCCATTGCAGCACCTGCCAAGGTGTGATTGGGCATGTGGATGAACGGCTGAAAGACGCAAAAGAGAATGACCCAGAGTATCTGGCACAAATCAATGGCTTGCTCAAAACCGAGGGCTGTTCTCCCTACAAGGGCAGCACCGAGGTCAAGCATTTGCTGTGGGCGCTCGTCGGCGACTATGGGCTAGAGGCGCTGCAAGCACGGGTGACGCGCAAATTGTCGGGGCTGAAGTGCGCCGCGTTTTATGGCTGCTATTTGCTGCGATCGCAAGACCATATTCCCTTCGACGACCCGCATAATCCGCAGTCGATGGAAAACGTATTTCGGGTGGTGGGTGCCGAACCTGTCTATTACCGGGGGCGGACACAGTGCTGCGGCTGGCCGCTATCTAGCTATGCCACCGAAACCTCGTTCAAGATGGCAGGCGGGCATTTGCAAGAGGCGATCGCCGCTGGAGCCGACTGCATTGTCACCCCGTGTCCCCTGTGCCACCTCAATCTCGACTCACGCCAGCCCGAAGTGCAGCAGGTGATTGGCGAAACATTAGAGCTGCCCGTCCTGCATCTGCCTCAACTGGTAGCGCTAGCGCTGGGCGTTGATCCTAAAGAGCTGGGTTTGGATCGGCATGTAGTTTCAACCCGTCCCTTGCTGAAGAAATTGGGGTTTTAGCGATCGCTAGCCACCGACATGGATGCTGGGACGCCACTTGGGATCAGGTTCGGCTTTGCGCAATACCTCACGGGTAACGACGGCAATGTCGCCTTCGCCAAACAAAATGAACCGCAGCAGGTATTGAATCGGGTTGCCTTCTGCCCACCCGAAATAGGCATGGGGCAGCTTGCCCGTTTGGTCGCGCATGTGTAACAAAATGGCAGCGATCGCATTGGGCACGGCGGCACTTTGCGCCCGTAAAATCCGGTACGGACCCACTTCTACGCCGCTAACTCGGATTTTGTTGGCAAACTCTGAGGCATCGGCTACCTGAATTTCTAAAAACAGAACCGAATCTCTAGATGGAATGTGGTTATCTTCTCGGACTTCCTTTTCTTTAAATCGATATTCCTCTTCATCTCCAGCATTCAAGCGATTGGCAATCAGCCGGATTTTGTCTTGGCTGGCTTCTTCTTCTGCCAAAAAGCGCTGCGCCGTTTCATCTAGTTCAATGGTTTCCACCCGCAGTTCAGTCGAACGCCAGACCCGCGAGATTAATGACGTTGCGACAATGACCGCAATAAAGAACGCAGCAATCCGAATCCCTTCAGGCCGTTCAATCACGTTAGTGACCGTGGTGTAGATAAACACTAGCGTAATTAACCCAAAGATCAGCACTCCCCGCTTAGAACGACGCCGCCGCGCCGATAGGGTTACGGCAAAGGCAGCCGAACTCATCAACACCAACACCCCGGTGGCATAGGCTCCTCCTTGGGCTTCCACATTGGCTTTGAAGGCAATGGTGACAATGAAGGCGATCGCCACATAGACCAGCACCAATGGCCGCACAGTGCGCGCCCAATTCGGAGCCATGCCATAGCGCGGTAAGTAGCGCGGCACAATATTCAGTAAGCCTGCCATCGCCGACGCGCCTGCAAACCACAAAATAGAAATGGTGCTCAAGTCGTAGAGGGTGCCAAAGCCATTGCCAAGATAGAGATGAGACAGGTAGGCCAACGCGCGACCACTGGCCTTGCCTCCCGGCTGAAATTCAGCGGCCGGAATGAGCAGAGTCGTCACCAGGCTACTGGTAATTAAGAAAAAGCTCATGATCAAGGCGGCGAGCGTCAGCAGTTTATTGGTATTGCGAATTCGCCCGGTTGGATAGGCTGCGGTATCGCTGCCGCTGCCCTGCACCAGCGGCATTACGGCAACACCCGTTTCAAACCCCGACAGCCCCAACGCCAATTTGGGAAACAGCAGAACGGCCACACCCAGCATGATCAACGGGTTGCCGTGGCTGGTCATCAGTGCGGTCTGCCACTCGGTAATCACAGCGGGATGAGCCAGAATGTGCGCCCCGCCCACGCCAATGACAACCAAATTGAGTAGCAGGTAAAGCGCTACCAGAAATACCGCTAGACCCACCGCTTCTTGAAACCCTCTCAGAAACACGGCTCCGAGTAAGGCTACTAACACCAGAGTCAGGCCAATCGGTCGATCATGCAGGAAGGCTGGAACAAAGGGGTTTTCAATGACGTGGGCGGTAGCATCTGCTGCTGACAGGGTAATGGTGATAATAAAATCGGTGGCGACAAAGCCCAGTAGGCAAAGCACCAGCAGCTTGCCTTGCCACCAGGGCAGCAGGTGTTCGAGCATGGCGATCGATCCCTCTCCGTGGGGGCTAGTCGCAGCCACCCGGCGGTAAATCGGCAACGCCCCAAACAAAGTAAGCAAGACTAAAATCAGAGTCGCTAGAGGGGAAAGTGACCCTGCCGCCAATGCCGCAATCCCAGGCTGATAGCCCAGCGTTGAGAAGTAATCCACTCCTGTCAGGCACATAATTTGCCACCAGGGATGTTGAGAGTGTCTGGTTTCCTGGTCGCCGCGATCTTCTTGCAACAGCCAACGAATTAACTGCTTGCGGTATGGGCTGAGTGGGCTAATGGGCATAGCCATCGAAAATAATACTCCCGCTAGTGCACCTGTGGTTCATGTCAGCGTTCAGCAATGTCGCTTTTATGAGCTTAAGACAAGTAGGAGCCAGAATGTAAATTGCTGGGGAGAAACTGGCCACAAAAAACTGATGTTGGGTGACACGGTATACATCACCCAACATCAGGCGTGGGAACCAGAATTAAATAAGTTTTAAGTTCTGAGTTTTGAGTTTGAAATTAAGCGGTCAACTCCAAACTTGGAACTTAAAACTCACTCATTACTTAGAGGTTTATCAGATCAAAGTATTGCCGAGTTATCAATATCCCTACTGAATTTTAGTGACCGGAGCAGAGGTGTCTCCCATAAACATGGTCACGACAAGGCCGTTGTCTATCCCTAGCGTTACCTCAGAACCACGTCGCAGACTCAGCCGCGCGATGTCTTGCTCAGCAATTAAGACGTTGCGCGTGCTGCCGTCTGCTAGCCGTACCCGCACCGTATCGTCACGCGCATCTAGTTCGATAATGGTTGCACTGATGGGCTGACGGGCTGGAGCACTCACCATGCGAGACATGGTCACAATGCGAATGTCTCCATCGGGCAACTGCACCCGCACCATGTCATCGCGGATGTCGGTTTCAAGGACGGTGGCGGTGACGTTACTTGCAGCCTGAGCTAGGACCAGGGGTGCAGGAGTGGAGGAGTTCACGGTAGGCAGGGCGATCGCCATCGGTGCTGCACTCAGCCCTGCAACGAGCGCTAGCATCATGCCTGAAAAAAGGTTGCGGGGGGCGGACGATAGTTTCATGATTTGTTTCCAGATAGTCAATCAACACAATTTCAAACTGGACTATCAACTGCCTGCATTCAGCTAGTGGCTGGGTTGATGGAGTGAAACGTGTTTGGCTGACAACTATCAATCTAAAGAAGTAACCTGCTATCTCCATGAGCTGGAGCTTATTTTTGACTGAATATTTTATGCATCAAGATTCGTAATTCCTCAGCCAATTCTCAGCTTTATCTGCCGCCAGAAGAAATGTATGCCAATTTGTCGCGATCGCGCTAGACGTTAAAGCGGAACAGCATTACATCGCCTTCTTGCACCAGATACTCTTTGCCTTCACTGCGAACCAGCCCTTTCTCTTTGGCAGCGGTCATCGAACCTGTGGTGGTGAGGTCTTTGAAGGCAACGGTTTCAGCGCGGATAAAGCCCCGCTCGAAGTCGGTGTGGATCACGCCTGCGGCTTGGGGAGCAAACATGCCGGCTCGAATCGTCCAAGCGCGGGTTTCTTTGGGCCCGGTGGTGAAGTAGGTACGCAATCCCAATAGGTCGTAGGTGGCGCGAATCAGCGACGTGAGGCCGCCTTCTGTGACGCCGAGCGATTCTAGAAAGTCAGCCCGGTCTGCGTCCGCTAGCTCCACTAGCTCCGATTCTACCTGTGCCGAAACAATCACAACTTGAGCCTGCTCTTGAGTGGCGATCGCCTGTACCTGCTCTACCCAAGCGTTTCCAGTCGCCAAGTCATCTTCTGATACATTGGCTGCAAAAATGACAGGCTTGCGGGTGAGTAAGCCCAGCGGTTTGATGATGGCTTCTTCTTCTTCGGTTAGATCGACTAGGCGTGCCGGTTGTCCTTCGTTTAGCACCGTTAGCAGCTTGTCTAAAACTGCCAGTTCAATCTGAGCATCTTTGCTAGTTTTGGCCTGCTTGCGAGTCCGATCAGCGCGTTTTTCCATCTGCGATAGGTCAGATAGCGCCAGCTCCAGGTTAATAATTTCAATATCGCGAGCGGGGTCTACCGAACCCGCTACGTGGATGATGTCGTCATTGTCAAAACAGCGCACTACATGGACGATTGCATCCACTTCACGAATGTTTGCCAAAAACTGGTTACCCAAGCCCTCCCCCTGGCTAGCCCCTTTGACCAATCCGGCAATGTCCACAAACTCCACCCGCGCCGGAATGATTTCTGCCGATCCAGAAATCTTGGCCAGCGCCCCCAGTCGCTGATCGGGCACGGCCACAATCCCCGTATTGGGTTCGATGGTACAAAAAGGAAAGTTGGCAGCCTGCGCCTTGGCATTGGCGACCACCGCATTAAACAGGGTGGATTTGCCCACGTTGGGGAGTCCGACGATTCCGGCTTGCAGCATGATAAGGGGGAAGAGTTTAGAGGTTGAAGATGAGGTTGAAGATTGGGAATACAGAAACAGGCAATTGACCCGGCTGACACTCACCATCTTTAAACATTCTGCAATAGATGGGGAGGAAGTGACACAGCCAGTGACACATCGCTAAGCCAGATTGAGCTATATTGAGCCGAATTGAGCTACATGGCGTCACCCAGATCAAATCAAAATTTCTGGGGGCACATTCGTTAAATTTTTACTGTCATAATCGTTTTGATAGGGTCTTGCCGTCATGATACGGATGGACTATATTGATCAAGCAAGATTGGGAGTAGTGCGTTGGTGTATACCTCACAACAAAGTCCACCTAGATCCAGTGTCGATACCCGCGTCAACAGCCGCCCAGAACATGTAGATTTTTCGGCGCTGCTAGACCCGTCGCTCTTGCAAGCCGCCCGCTACATTTACCGCACCTACTACGAAGTGCATCCCGACCAGGTGCAGCGACCGCTCGGTGTGGCGCTCGATCGCTTTACCCATCGAGGTAAGCTGATTTTTGCGGGTAAGCCAATTCTGCTGCCCCAAGAGTGCTTTGTGCCCGTCAACCAAATTGAAACAGACCTGTATTGACGTAGAGACGCGATGCATCGCGTCTC
>JAYUYI010000819.1:0-2466 GCA_043752545.1 Thermoleptolyngbya sp. | reverse complement strand
ACGACGCTCTTCCGATCTCGGACGCGGCTAAGCCGCGTCCGCTTCATGCTTTGCGTTTGAATTAATTATATTCACCCTCTTGCTTCTTCCCATGCACCTAACCCTGACGCACCTCTGCAAATCCTATGGTTCTGTGATGGCAGTGCAGGGGGTGAACTTGAGCATTCAGGCTGGGGAATTTATTTCGCTGCTGGGGCCTTCAGGGTGTGGCAAGACGACCATTCTGCGGATGATTGCCGGGTTTGAGCAGCCTACGGGCGGCACGATCTCGCTAGCGGGGCAGGATATTACGCGAATTCCTGCCAATCGGCGCGATATGGGGATGGTGTTTCAGTCTTACAGTTTGTTTCCGCACATGACAGCGGCAGACAATATTGCCTTTGGGCTGCACCTGCGCAAACAAAACAAGGGCCAGCAGCGACAGCGGGTGGATGAAATGCTAGAGCTGGTGGGACTGGGAACCATGGGCGATCGCTACCCCCATCAACTGTCGGGCGGGCAGCAGCAGCGGGTGGCGCTGGCGCGAGCGCTGGCCTTTTCACCCCAAGTATTGCTGCTGGATGAACCGCTGTCAGCTCTAGATGCCAAAGTGCGGGTGCAGCTGCGCAATGAGATCCGGCGGATTCAGCAACAGTTGGGGATAACAACGCTGTTTGTTACCCACGACCAGGAAGAGGCGCTGTGTATTAGCGATCGCGTCGTCGTTATGTCGCAAGGGCACATTGAGCAAGAGGGCACCCCCGAAGAGATCTACTTGACCCCTCATACGGCATTTACCGCCTCCTTCATTGGGGCTACCAATCAGATCCCCGGCCTGTGGCTAGACGGGAAAGTGCAAGTAGACACTCATCCCCAAACCAGCCTAGCCGATGAATTCTTGGTAACCCAATCGACTGAGCTAGCCGCTGGGTCTCGCGTGGTGGTTCTCATTAGGCCAGAAAGTATCACGGTTTTGTCTCGAGAAGCGATCGCCCACACACATACCAATTTGATGAGCGGACTGATTACCAGCCGCACCTTCCTAGGTTCCACTGTGCGCCTGTCGGTTTTAGTCGGCGAGTTCTATCTCAATGTAGACGTGCCCACCGACCAGGCCGAACAGTTTGCCTCGGGGCAACTGGTGCAGCTCAGCTTTCCGCCAGATCAGTGTCGGGTGTTGGCGATCGATCCGTTGACCCAAGACGCGCGTCAGTCTGCGGTAGAACGGGTAGCAGAACCTACTGAAAATAGTCTTTAAGATAATCCACCGGATTTTGAGCCACTTGGTTGAACCGAATTTCAAAATGCAGGTGCGGCCCCGTCACATATCCAGTGCTGCCTGACAGACCAATCACTGCTTTTTTGGCCACGCGATCGCCTACTTTGACTACCAGTCGATCTAGATGGGCATATAGCGTCTGATAGCCATTGCCATGGTCAATAATGATCCGGTTGCCATAGCCTTGACCCCAGCCCGCAGACACAACCCGCCCATCTCTAGCGGCTCTAATAGGTGTTCCGGTCGGTGTGCCTAGATCGATGCCTTTGTGAAACCGGACGTTGCCAAACAGTGGATGGATGCGGTTGCCAAAAGCGCTAGTCATCGCAAACCCGGTCACTGGCGGGCTAAATTGATCGCCAGACTGATGGCCAGATTGCTCTGTATTGGCCAATTTAGCCAGCTTAGGAGCGGCTGTATTCGGGGCGGTTGTGAGTGCTTGAGTTTGAAGTGTGGTAGCACCCTGCGCCTCAGTCACAGTCGTTGATCGGGTTTGCGATAAAGTTTGCGGCGATTGACGAGATCTGGCCGCTGCTGCGGGTAAGTCAGGCTGCGCTGCGGGAGAGCTGTTTGCCAACAACCCTGGGCCGAAGTCCGCATTCGCCAGGTCGCTGGGAGCAAAGACGACAGGTTCCAAGCCGACTGCCTTGAAGGCATGGTCTAGACCCGCTTGAGAATAAGATTTAGACGCATGCAATGACAAAGGCATCGCTAGCCCCATCAAGCAGAGAAGCTGGGCTAGAGGTCTGCCCCAAACTGACCTACGCTTCAGTTGAGCTGGATGGTACAGATAGCCGCAGTTGGCCTCACAGAAATGCTTCAGCTTTTCAATGTCGGAAATTTCGGTTTGGGCAGATTCGGTAGCCCAACTCGGGATGGGACAAGAATATTGAGACGAGTAGGCGATCGTTTGAATGATGTAACGATTGCCAGCTCCAAGGCTAAGACGGCGAGGCGGCATTGTACATGCTGGGTAGGTGATCCCAATGGATAGATGCTGAGTAATGGCACCTATGTATCAACATGGCACCTGTGCAATAAATTTGCGCCAAGTGCGTGTTTTTACTTACTATAAAACTCTACATTGACTTCTTAACTGCAGCGTCAATTTCTTACTTTGACTTCATCAAAAGTCTAATCAGCATCAGAGAGGCGCTGGCCTGCGGCTGAGCGATACAGCCTGCTTCCAGTTCAGGACATTACCCTCC
>JAYUYI010000818.1:0-6277 GCA_043752545.1 Thermoleptolyngbya sp. | reverse complement strand
TCCTCACTTTCTTTTAAGAGGACTGTGATGCTTCCTTGCGTTATGTTACAAAAATTTACGTAACGTCGATAAAAAAGGCGAGTAGGCATTTGCCTACTCACCTAGTGGTCAGCGACTCATCTCTAGCCGAAACCTGTTAGCGACCGATGCCCACATAGCGGAACCCTAACCCTTCTAGAGCAGCTTGGTCTAAGAAGTTACGCCCGTCAATAATCACGGGGTGGTTCATTAAGGTAGACATCTTGGCATAGTCTAAAGTGCGGAACTGCTCCCAATCGGTCACCAGTACCAAGGCATCGCAACCATCGGCCAAGCGCTCGGGGTCAGTTTCCACAATCACATTCGATAGCCCGTGACGCATCCCAGTTTGCGACACCAGTGGGTCATACGCCTTGACTTTGGTACCTAACCGAGTCAGATGCTCGATCAAGTCGAGGGCAGGGGCATCGCGCATGTCATCGGTGTCGGGCTTGAAGGTGAGACCCAACAACCCGACCGTTTTACCCTTGAGAATCTTCAGTACCTGCTGAAGCTTTTCAATTGTAATCAAGCGCTGACGCTGATTCACCGAGACAGCAGCCTTCAGCAACTGAGCTTCATAACCATAGTCGTCGGCGGTGTGAATCAGAGCAGATACGTCCTTGGGAAAGCAAGACCCGCCCCAGCCAATTCCTGCTTGCAGGAATTTGCTGCCAATGCGAGAGTCCAGACCAATGCCTCTTGCCACTTGAGTGACATCGGCACCCACGCGATCGCAAATGTTGGCAACCTCGTTAATAAAGCTGATTTTGGTAGCGAGGAATGCGTTAGACGCATACTTCACCATTTCTGCCGAACTGATATCTGTGACCACCACAGGAACGGTGGGTGCACTCTTATCGTCAGCAAACTGGCGAGACACGATTGGAGCATACAGTTCCTTCATCGCGGCGATCGCCCGAGGCGACGTGCTGCCTAAAACAATCCGGTCAGGGTTGAACGTGTCGAACATCGCCGACCCTTCGCGGAGAAATTCAGGATTGCTGACCACATCAAACTCGGTGTCATTGGGTGCAGTGGCCACACTACCGCTAGACACCATGGCCGCTTGCCGCTCTGCAACACCATCCATCACAATCATCCGCACCCAGTCACCCGAGCCAATTGGCACCGTAGATTTGTTCACAATCACCTTGTAGCCGCCGTCAAGATGAGAACCAATGCCCCGAGCCACCGCTTCCACATATCGGGTGTCGCTCTCGCCCGTCGGCAGAGGCGGGGTACCTACCGCAATGAACAGCACTTCGCCATGTGTGACTCCAGCACCCAAGTCGGTGGTGAACTCAATTTGCCCCTCTTGGATGCAAGATTGCATCAGTTCAGATAGCCCAGGTTCAAAGATGGGCGACTGCCCAGACTTCATCAGCTTGACCTTTTCTTCATTGTTATCTACGCAGATCACATGATGGCCAATGTGGGCTAGGCAGACGCCAGTGACCAAACCTACATAACCTGTACCGATGACACATACACGCATGAAATCGTTAACCTCATTGATGATAATGCACTGTTTGCACTCACTCCAGTGCTGCTCTGACAGCTAGATTGGATGCCCCGCTTCAACCGCCAACGTCAGCACCAGCTACACAATCCTAAGAGCATGTAGCGTCTTCAGTTTGACTAATAAATCCCTAGAATCCAAATAATCGCTCAAATCTAGCCATTAAATGGAAGGGACAGCAGCCGACGACGTTTTGGTAGGGCGATCGCCCACACGAGATTGAAAATCGTCAATCGTGATCCTCAGCCCCTGAGATAGAGGAACCGTTGGTTGCCAGCCTAGCCAAGTCCGTGCCCGCGTAATATCAGGTTGACGGCGACGTGGATCATCTTGAGGCAGTGGTTCAAATCTGACCTTAGCATCGGGATCCACCATCTTTTGCACCGTTTCTGCGAGCTGTAAAATTGTATATTCCTCGGGGTTACCCAAATTTACAGGACCGACATGGTCACCATTCATGAGTCGAATCAGCCCATCTACCAGATCTGAAACGTAGCAAAAACTGCGCGTTTGGGAGCCATCTCCATAAACCGTCAGCGGCTGCCCTTTTAGCGCTTGCACGACCAGATTGCTGACTACCCGCCCGTCATTTTCTAGCATCCGGGGACCGTATGTGTTAAAAATACGAGCCACGCGGATGTCTACGTCACTTTGGCGATGATAATCAAATGCCAACGTTTCAGCTACCCGTTTGCCTTCGTCGTAGCAACTGCGAATCCCAATCGGGTTAACGTTACCCCGATAATCTTCGGTCTGAGGATGAATTTCCGGATCGCCGTACACTTCAGACGTAGAAGCCAGCAAAAACCGCGCCTTGACCCGTTTTGCCAAACCCAGCATATTTAGCGTACCCATCACGTTAGTCTTGATCGTTTTGACGGGATTGTACTGGTAGTGGACAGGCGAAGCAGGGCAAGCAAGGTGATAGATCTGGTCTACTTCAAGCCGAATTGGATCGGTAATATCATGCCGGATTACTTCAAACCGAGGATGGTTAACCCACTGGAGAATATTGCGCTTATTCCCAGTGTAAAAGTTATCCACACAGATAACCTCTTGCCCTTCCTCCATCAGTCTATCGATCAGGTGAGAGCCAACAAACCCCGCACCACCAGTCACAAGAATTCGCATAGTGCCTACTTGAGTTAAGTATTGAAAATCTACCAGATCTAATCCACCTAAGCTACCTAATCCGCCTAATACCAATTCTTTGTGAAGCTGCATAGCACAAGGGCTTAAGCCCCTTGCCTGACAGAGCCAGTCCTGTGCAGCTTCATATCAAACTGGTATAAGCTATCTAAATTTACCTAAGCTATCTAAATTTACCTAAGCTACTACAGCGTCTACTGCTGCCCGAATCAGCAGACTAAATTGTTTTACGGGCTAACATTCGTCCCTCTAGCGTGACCGATGACGGTTGCTAGGTCGCCCTAGAGAGCGAGACAACCTTAAAAATTCTGTATTTTTACAGATTTGTCTAGTAACTTAGCAGAATTCCACAAAACGACAAAGTTAGTAGCCCTTCGGTTCACACAATCTTCAACTCCCACATCTATTTTTGAAGACCGCTTCAAGACAGAGGCTAGCTCATGTTAAAAAAAGTTCTTCCTTTCAGGGAATATACGCAGAAAACGTGAAAACACGACAGATAGCTGATGCGAAGTCAGATCTTGCCCTGACAAAATGTTACTCAGATAAAAGCATACTGATCTAGTAGACCCCGTGCCGTCGATCTCATCCTCTCAGTTAGCTATAGACTTAAGTAATCCGCAGGCTTTAAATCAGCACTATATGACGCAAGTAAATCGTTCAGAAAGTCAAGATATGAAGCAGGATATTAAACCTTCAGACGATACTCTCATGGTGGAAATTGAGAAACTGCGTCAGGAGATTTCGAGACTGAATCAAGATATTCATGATTTACAAATTTCGCTTTCAACCACAACAGAACACGGTGACTTAATTGAAGCACAGCTATATAAAACCAACCTTAAGCTTCAGGAAGAAGTGGGAGTGCGACAACGGGCAGAAGCAACCTTAAATGCCCTATTTGAAATTCTTTCTAAAGAACGAGACGATCTAGAAATCATTGTGCAAACTATCGTAGAACATGGGGATGTTGTAGATAATCAGTGGTATCAAAAGTTGCGTGAAGCAACGCGATTAGCCAATTTTGATAGCCTCACCCAAATCGCTAACCGCCTCAAGTTTGATGGGCATTTAACGAAACAGTGGAAACAAATGATGCGAGAGCACTCATCTCTATCGATTTTGCTTTGTGATATTGACTACTTTAAACAGTACAACGATACCTATGGGCATGTAATGGGTGACGACTGCTTAAAAAAAGTGGCATGGGCGCTGAATGAAACGCTAAGCCGCCCGACAGATCTATGTGCTCGCTATGGGGGGGAAGAGTTTGCAGCGGTGTTGCCCCAAACAGGAGAGGCCGGAGCTGTAAGGGCAGCAGAGCGCATGCAGGCAGCGATCGCCCACCTAAAAATTCCCCACGCTAGTTCCAGCATTAATCCCTATATTACCGTCAGCATTGGCATGGCTAGTATGGTTCCGCAGCCGCAGCGATCGCCCGCCGGCTTAGTAGACGAAGCAGATCAGTTTTTGTATCGAGCTAAGCAGCAGGGTCGCAATAGAATTGTTTACCGGGGCAATGCTTAAATACTTAGCTGCTGTAAGAAGATGGTGATCAGACGTTTTTGGGAAAAGGTGTAAATTTATTCTTTTTCAAAGAAGCCTTGAGTTCACTCAAAGACCCTAAACCTACTATTAAAGTATTGAAGTGTATGGCTCGCTTTTAGCCCCACGCTACCCTCTGCTCAACAGCAATCTATGAAAAATAAAGGGTTTTAGGAGTTGTATCAGTCAAGCAGGAGCTATAGAGTCATTCCATAGCGACAAATAGAGGACAAATGGAGAATAATAAATACACGCGATGTGCAACTTGATTGTGCAAAGGCTTGGTCTTCCGTGGAGCAGGCATCTTGCCTGCTCAATCTGGACGGGCAAGATGCCCATCCCACAATGTTTTCAAGCAAGTTGCACATCGCGTAAATACAGAATAAAAAACCCGACCGCCAAACCCTGCTATTGCCTGCTCACTTCCTAAATCAAGCCCCTATGGTTCAAACCAACGATATTCAGACTTTCGGAGATTTTTTGGAAACCGTTCCTGCCAGTGAGGAATACCTCACCCTAAATTTTTCTCCTGCCTCAGCTCCACGAAAGCAACGCTGGCGTAACTACGGGCTATCGGCAGATTTTCTAGGAGACTATTTTGCTGCCTTTTTCCCTGGCGACACGCTGCCTAACAGTAAAATCAACCGCAGGAATACGGTCAAAGCAACCGTCAGCTACATTGCCAACGAACTGATAGAAAACGCTGTAAAGTACAGCGTTGAAGCGTCTCCCTTGCCAATCAGTATCACTTTATTCCTTTATGAGTTGAAAATTATTTTCCAAATTACCAACTATTCCAACCTCCGGGTAGGCGAGAATTACCAAGCCTTTGTGCAATCCATTCTTAACTCTGAACCTAGTGAACTTTATCTACAGCAGCTAGAAAAGACCGCGATGGGTGCGGGCGGCTCTAGTATGGGCTTATTGACGATGATTAATGACTATTCTGCTCAGTTTGGCTGGCAGTTTCAACCGTCTCACAAGACCCCAGACGTCGTGCAAGTAACAGTTATGGTGCACTTAGAGGTATAACAGAAGCTTGTGTGAAATTACATATAAATACTGTTGACTGAGAGTCGTTACTTGTGAATATCAAGCCCGTGGAGATCAAAACTGATGATTACAGCATCTGGTACGAACCAGAATCTTCGACTGCCTTCTTCCAAGGGTTTCTGCGGTTGGATGGGATGGCAGAATACCAGCCCATTATGAATCTGCTGGTGAGTGCCATAGAAAAATCTGATTACTTTAACGTTAACCTAAGAGATCTAGAGTTTTTGAACAGCTCTGGAATCAGTATGCTGTCAATGTTTGTGGTTCGCGTGCGTGAACGCGGCAACATCCAGCTCGTGCTGCAGGGTTCTGAAAAGGTGCTGTGGCAAACCAAATCTCTCAAGAATCTCCAGCGGCTAATGCCAAGTTTAACTCTGGAGTTTTCGTCATAATGTTTTTAGCGGCCTGTCATAGATTTAACTCAATAGCGATCGCGTTCAGTGCCGTAAAACAGAGCCTGTCAACAGCTGGTAACAGCTGGAATAGTGATAGCTGCATACCGTTTAGGAGATGCGATGCGTCATGATGGAGCGATCGCCCCAAGAACCTGTTCAACTATTGACAGAGCTAGCGCAGCTCCGCCATGAAGTAAAGCGGCTAACGCAAGCCAACAGTGACTTGGAGATTTCGCTCAGCACCACAGCAGAACATGGCGATTTTGTAGAAGCCCAGCTGCAAGCCGCTAATCAAAGACTAGAAGCAGAAATTGCCGAGCGGCAGCGAGCACAGCTAACCCTGCAAACTATTTTAGAAACTGTTTCTAGAGATAAAGCCGATCTAGAAATGATCTTGACGACCACGGCAGAACATGGCGATGTGCTGGAGTATCAGCTCTACACCCAAGCCGTTGAGACCATGCGCCGCAGTGAAGAACTGTTTCGGGCGATCTCAGAATCAACCTCAATTCTGATGATTTTGACCCAGCAGCTAGATGGAAAAATTACCTACGCCAACTCCATTTCCATCCAGCAGTTGGGGCTAGATATGCAG
>JAYUYI010000817.1:0-2472 GCA_043752545.1 Thermoleptolyngbya sp. | reverse complement strand
TTAAATAACCTGCAAAATTGATGCACCTGTGAAGACATGGCACTGTCATGTCTTCACAGGGAATTGCATATTCACAAATTTACGCGATGTGCAACTTTACCGTTGAAACTCTTGATTTCCCGTGGGGTGGGCATCTTGCCCGCTCAGGCTGGACGGGCGGGACGCCCATCCCACAAGACTTTAGATCAAGTTGTACATTGCGTAAATTTATGATCCTAATTGTGAAAGCAAAAAGCAGTCGTTCCCTAACGCCCCAGCACCTTCACGACCGCCGCGCCGCCAAAGTAAAGCCCTAGCACCGCCCCGGCTAGCAAACTCTGAGTCACCGGGTCTGTGGAGGGCGTTAGCACGGCTCCCAGCACCGCCCCGCCCAACACGACGTAGCGCCAGCTTGCCAGCATTTGCTTCGACGACACTAGCCCCAACACGCCCAACAAAATCTGAATCACGGGGATTTGGAACGCTAGCCCCGTACTAAACAGCAGCAGCAGCACAAACTCAAAGTAGCGATCGATTGACCATAGCTGTTCTACCACATCCGCGCCGTAGTTGATAAAAAAGTTGAGTGCCGCTGGAATCAGAGCCACATAGGCAAACACCAATCCACCTGCAAATAAGACCGTAGATCCCATCACAATCGGTGCTACGATCCGCCGCTCTTTGCGGGTGAGACCGGGCAGCACAAACTGAATAATTTGGTATAGCACAAACGGACTAGCCAGCAGTAGCCCACTATAGGCCGCAACCTTAATCGATACAAAAAAGTATTCACCCGGTGCTAGCTGTAGAAACTTGACGCCCTGAGCCGGAACCTCTAGGAGCCGCACAATCGGATTGACAAAGAAAAAGCAGCCGACAATGCCCACGACAACGGTAATTAATGCGTAGAAGATGCGCATTCGCAGTTCTTCTAAATGGTCGAACAGCGACATTTCTACGTCTAAATCGGGCGCTTCCTCATCGTCAATCGAACTGATGGGCAAATTGACAACGGGAGATGTGCCGTTTGAGCCATTGATTGGCGTGCTAGTCAGGCTTTCCTGAGCAGCGGTTGGGGTGTCTGTTGGAGCAGTCATGGCAAACAGTCGAGCTACAGGATTGCAGACAATAATAGCCTAGCGTTTTCTGGGCGGGGTAAGCGGATAGTCGCCATTAAATCTGAGATCTAGCTGATCTAAACGCTTCGGCTAGCGTCGAGGGCGATCGCCTCGAGCTTTGACGCCATCACGCGGGTCAAAACCAGGGCAGGCTTCATATTCTGCAACAAACTCCGGGCAAACAGTTACGCTTCATTGCGAATCGCGAATCAGCTTGAAGCCCCGTGATAAGGTCAATATCGTTGGTTGAAGAGCTAGTTTGAGACGCTGCGTGTAATGAGAGAAAACACTTTGACTACATCTTTTGGGCAACCTGCCAATTCGGTACTGAGAGAAGACTTCAGTGAGTACGTCGCCCATTTACAGCTTCATATGGCGCTTCATGCCCGCAAGTTAGTGCCAACGCTCACCAAAACGGCGGATAGCCGGGAGCAATTGTTGCATCAAACCCAAGCAAATTTTGAAAAATACGTTTCTCGTCAGGCTATGTAGTCTGTGCTGATTTACAGCAAATGGGGAAGCTCAGCTGAGCTTCCCCATTTTTTTGTTTGGAGGCGGAGCCTGCCGTGGAGCATTGCTAGGCTCTGCCTAGCAACGAGGAGCACCTAGCAACAGAAGCGGTGAATTTTCTAAGTGCGCAGCTTCCAGGTGTAGCTAGAAATGAGGTTAGCGACAATGTGCGCCACGATGGGCACCAGCAAATTGCCAGTAGCTAAAACACTAACGCCCAGCATTGCCCCAACCACGGTTGCCCAAATAATATAAGACCACTGCTGTGCTCCACTAAAGTGCAGCACGCCAAAACACAGGCTGGATATGAGCACGCCCCATGCATTTAGCCCGATTGCAGGGAGCATTACGCCCCGAAACAGCAGTTCTTCGCTCATTCCCGGCAGTAAACCTAGCCAAATTAGATCGGTTAGGGTCAAGGACGACAGCACCAGGCTCAGGTAAAGATTGGCACTGGCACGGTAGTCCCCCCACAGTTGGTAGGCCACTGCACTGGCCGCAGAAATTCCGATTCCTAGACCTGTACCCATGAGTACAGCCGGCAGGGTCAGCGTTACAGGGACTAATTGCACCGTGTCAAACGCTAGCCACAGACGTGCCAAAAACAGCAGAATGAGCGCTGTAATGCCGATGGCTACCAAAATCTGGACGCGGCTGAGCGGTTCGATTTGAGGCTGGGGTGAGGACGGTTCGGTCACGGTGGCAAATTGCACGGAGGGCAGGAACTAGAGAGGGCGGGGAACTCCTAAAGGCGATCGCACAACCCGGTTTAAGGCTAGCACTTGCCGTTGGCTTTTCCATCCAAAGTTTTATCAAGGGGTTGGAGAGCCTCGATCTGCGGCTTCAAAGCGGTTGGGTCGATGCC
>JAYUYI010000816.1:0-14027 GCA_043752545.1 Thermoleptolyngbya sp. | reverse complement strand
TTCTGGATTGTCGATCGACGGTCTCTGCCACCGGGATATATTGCTGCTGAAGAGGCACGACTGCCGTGCATTGTTGAAAAAGGAAAAATTATTGTGGTACTGAACGATGCAGATCGAGAATATCAAGTCGCTGAAAAGAACCCTAACTTTTTCCTAGAGCTTGAGAATGAACTCATTACGGTAATTGAGTGGCATGAGGTAAAAGGGAAGCGAGAAATTCGACAAATTCATACAGAAGAAAATCAGTATTGGTGTGACGAACTGAAGGACGGCTCCCTACTTTGTTCGACCGATAGCAATGACTGTATTGAGTATGAATATTGGTGCTTCGACGAACAAGACTTGAAATTTTACGGCGATCAAGTCAAGCGGGTGGATTCTCCCTTTGGAGGCGATCCAGAACGATTAAGAGCGCTACTTGAGAGCGCTTGGATTTGTGAAAGCTCTCTCTATTGCTCAGTGTGCCAGGATTATATGCCCGCAGAACCCGATCGCGAATGTCGGCATATTTGGTGGGTTGATTCGTGGGGGGAGCTGGGGGGGTGCGGTTATTGCGAACATAGTGACCTAACTGCCACCTATCAAGACCACGTTTTTGCCTATCTGGATTTGGCGGGGTTGCCCAGCGTTCTAGCCTTAAAAGAAGCACTTGAGGCGCATTCTTACGAGATCGCTTCGGATGTCATCCCGATCGCGTCGTGTGAGGCTTGGTACTCAATCAACCATCGGTTGCCAGATCACTCCGAAACGTGGCCCGTGAGGTTTGGTCACAGGTGGTCATCTTTTTCGGATGAGGGCGATTTGGATGGCGAGGACGAGCAACTTGAGCCAGCGCTTATTTGGTTCAAATCCTTGGAGTCTGGCAAGACAATCGAAGCTGACAATTTAACTGTCAAATGGATCGAAACATGGATCAATCAAAACGGCGAGACCAATGCCAATTCTGCTCTCGAAGAAAGTGCTACACGCGAATCGTGGCACCCTACCTGATCGACGCGATCGCTTGCAATTCCCACATTCAAGCCCTAGAACGTTATGCAGATCGAAACGGTGTTTCAAAACGGCACATTACATCATCCACTCCAATCAAACGAGACAACTATGCGGCACATGAGCTTTCATCCCAATGAGCAGACATTACACGCGCCAGTCGGCACCGAAGACCGCATCGGATCTCTAAGGGTTGTGCCCGTGGAGTATCCAGACGGAACCAGAGCGATCGTCTCTTGCTGGCAGCTTTCTTGGAAGGAACTCTTCCAAATTCTGTTCACTCGCAAAGTCTATTTGGGTGTGATGGGAAATGCGACCCCCCCGGTCAGGTTGGCAACCGATCTGGCTGAGTTTCTAAAGGAAAACGACTCAGCTTGAACTGTTCTCGCAAGAACGCATACTCTTCGGCGCTAACAGGCTGCTGCTTGGTATGCCGTCGTCGAATGTCCCAGATTTTTAGATCGTCGGGAGTAGCGCTTGAGCAAAGGCGCTGCCCATACCAACAGTGAACCTGAATCGTATCGTCTGGAACCTCAATCTGAACCCGCAAACCCCTGCCTACGGAGTAGGGAATTTGAACAAACACGTAGCCGAAAGGAGTTTCGGCGGCAACTCGCCAGGGGGCGGCGGACCAATTGCGAGAACGCTCAAATTCGGTTGTTAAAAGCATACTTTGACTGCGAGTAATCGTTAATTGCAACTTATCATCATTGAGCAATGCAAACAATTTCAGACAAGACTCACGCACCCCCCAGCTCGTTCAAGGAGCGCCCCATTTTGTATACAGGGGTTATGGTTCATGCCCTACTCAACGACTGGAAAACTCAAACTAGGCGGCTGAATGATTTAGGGTTGATCAACCAAAACCCCGATCGCTACCAGCTGATCAAAATCACGACAGAGGATCTGGCAGTTGTTGCCATTTTGCGAGATAATGAAACCCAGGAACAAGTAGCGATCCCCTGCTCGTTTGGCAAGGTAGGCGACTACCTGCGAGTTAGAGAAGCATTTTGGGCATGGGGCTGCTGGCAACTAACGGGCAGGCTGACTAAGAGCGGCAAGCCCGAAAGAACGCTTCAGTGGAGCCAGCAGCCCGAATCATTCGCCTACTGCGAACAGCATTTATCTAAACCCAATTGGCAGCCAACCAATGAAAATCATTTTCATTGGTACAAGCGCCCTAGTATTTTTCTGCCCACTCAATTTAGCCGCATCGTTTTGGAGATCACAAACATCCGGCTGGAGAGACTGCGAACCATCACCCCAGAAGATGCGATCGCGGAAGGGATTGAGCGTAATTTGCACTTTGAGCCGCCCCTTTACCGCAACTATCGAGTTAAGGAATGGTGTGCAGAGGCATGGCTTCTAGCAGCGATCGAGAGCTACCACTCTCTTTGGGACACTATCAATCAACAGTCTTACCCCTGGTTGAGTAATCCTTGGGCATGGGTTTTAGAGTTTAGGAGAATAAAAAATGGATATGAATGATTTAAGGGCCCTACTGCCCGCCGTCAACGGGGAGCCTGTAGACAGCTCCACTCTGCCCGTGATGCCCCAAAAATGTCCAACGTGTCCATTCGGAGACAACGACGTTTTGGGCGTTCGCAAGGCTATTGAAGTTGTCTTGATGGAGGGCGGACGCATTTGCCATAAACATGAACTAAGAGGTCTTAGAGGCAACTTCATTTGTCGCGGAGCCTTCGATGAACAGTGCGAGATATTTTATCGAATGGGAGTCGTCAGCGCCCCAACGCAAGAGGCATGGGATCAAAAGCGACGAGAGGTAGGAATGCCAGAGAGGAGAAACTATGCAGAGTAGCGAGATCAATCGGATTGTCGAACAACTTGATCCCCTACTGCTTGAGGGCGATCGCCTTAAACTGCTGCCCTCAAGCTTTTATCAGCAAATTCTTCCAGAAAAACTGAGGGTATGGTGTCGGGCAAAAGCTCGTTATACGCTGCCCACAATCGAACTCATTGAGTTTCTCAAGCAGCAAATTGGGGAGCGCTCTGCGATCGAATTAGGGGCAGGGAATGGCGATTTGGGGTTCCATCTAGGAATCGCGCAAACGGATAGTTACTGCCAAGACACCCCGATGATGAAGCTTTACTATCAGTCAATTGGACAAACCGTCACCCAGCCCCGCGAGGATGTTGAGAGACTAGAAGCCCTTGACGGAATCGCCCACCATAAGCCACAGGTCGCGATCGCCTCCTGGCTGACACAAATCTATCGCCCCGACTGCGATCTCGGCAGCGAATTTGGCGCAGACGAAGAACAAATCATTGCCCAAGTCGAGATGTACATCCATGTCGGCAATCGCGACTCACACGGCTCTAAAAGGATTCTAAAAAAAACTCATATTGAATATGTCATCCCTGGACTTGTGACTCGTGCAAACCGCCCAGAAGAAAACGTGATTTATGTCTGGCATACACAACAGTAAGGAGTGTTTTCGTGGTAGCTCAACTTAATTTCCAACCGCTCGAAGATCGCGCCCCCCCTCACAATATCGACGCAGAAGAAGCCGTGCTTGGCGGCATTTTGCTTGACTCCGAGGGGTTTAGTCGGGTCGCAGAATTAATCAGTCCTGAATCGTTTTATGTCGTCGCCCACCGACAAATTTACATGGCGGCGGCAGACTTGCATAATAATATGCAGCCCACTGACTTGATGAACGTAACCACTTGGCTGCAAAACCGCAGTTTGCTTGAAAAAGTGGGAGGGCAAAATAAGCTGGTGCAGTTGGTCGATAGGACGGTCAGCGCCGTCAATATTGACCAATACGCCCTCCTGATCCAAGAGAAGCACACCCGACGGCGCATCATCACAACAGGACATGAAATCGTCCTGTTGGGATATAAGACGCATATTGAGGTTGAGGACACCTTAGACCAGTGCGAACAAAAAATGTTTGCGGTCGCTCAAGAGCAGCGATCGAGCACCCTCGTACCGAGTTCCGAAATCCTAGCAGAATCCTTCGATTCGCTCGTAGACCGATCAAAAGGGCTTTCCCTACCAGGAATCACCTGTGGATTTTACGACCTGGATGCGATGACCGGAGGCTTTCAGCGCAGTGATTTGATTATTGTGGCGGGTCGCCCATCAATGGGCAAGACATCATTCGTGCTCAACGTTGCTCGAAACATCGCGGGTTTGCACAAGCTCCCCGTTGCAGTCTTTAGCTTAGAGATGTCGAAAGACCAGCTTATGCAAAGGATGCTTTCTACGGAGGCGAGAGTTTCTTCGCAAAAGCTGAGGTCAGGTCAAAGGATTTTGCCGCAAGAATGGGAGCAGGTTGGGCACGGCATCGCCCATCTATCAGCACTTCCCATCTTTATTGATGATTCGCCGAATATAAGCGTCAACGAGATCCGCTCAGCAGCCCGCAAACTTCAAGCAGAGCAAGGCGGAGCGCTAGGGGCGATCGTGATTGACTACTTACAGTTAATGGAAGGCAGCGGCAAAGAGCGAGTTCAAGTGTTATCGAAAATTACACGGGCGCTCAAAGGTCTGGCACGGGAGTTAAACGTCCCGGTGCTTGCGCTCTCGCAGCTCAGTCGAAACGTGGAAGGGAGAACTGATAAGCGTCCGATGATGGCAGATCTTCGCGAGTCCGGCTCGATCGAGCAAGATAGTGACCTCGTGTTAATGCTTTACCGCCCTGAATACTACGACAAGAATACGGAAGACAGAGGGATCGCAGAGGTGATCATCAGTAAACATCGAAACGGCCCCGTTGGCACCGTAAAGCTGTTATTTGAACCCGAGTTCACCCAATTTAGAAATTTGGCGAATCGATGAATCACAGCATCCGCTCTTGCGCGAAAAGCGCAGGCAGCCCCTGCGCTTTTCAAAACTCAAAAAAAAGGTCAATGAGAGTTATTCTCATTGACCATTCCTCACTCGAAAAGTAGTGGCTGAACCCAGGCAGAATCTTGATCAGCCGAAACAAATTTGTTTTCTCTGCTTATAAGGTTAAACCGCTTATCCAAAAGGCGATTCAGCGATTTTGACGACGCGCTGCTTATAAGGGGATCGTCGTCCTTAAAGAAGGCAAGTTGGCCCGGAGAAACACTGGGAGTTCCAGAGCCGCCGTGGATCGACAGGTGACAGCCTGTGCAGAGAGCGGCTAGATTGTCGGGATGATTGTTCTCAGGCAGGCAGTCCCAGTGGTGCGTAGAGAGAGTGAGGGCAGTCCACTGAGATCGAGACAACGATCTGCGCCGCGCCTCATCCTCTGGCTTCAGGCATTCGCATCCGCATCGCTGACACTGCCATTTCGCTGCAATCTTAACTTGCAGCGAAATGGCAGGCCAGTCTGATGGGTAGCGATGCTTCTTTTTCATCCAGCGGCAGCCACCAGTTCCATATCGGCTTTACGGGCTACCTTACCCGTCGCGGTTTTCCAGTCACGAATGATCGAAGCACATTCGTCTGGAGCCTCGCTCCCCATGTAACAGTAGAACCCTCGCTGAGTTGCCATCGGCAGCAATCCAGGGATCGCGGCCGAGCTAATCACCGTATCCCCATTCCCGGTGAGCGGCCCGACTAGATCTCGGACAGCCTCCTCTATGGACTGGCTGCGAATCCTAAGCGTGGGAGTTTCGACCATTGAATGGCTAAAGAGGAAGGCATTTAATGCCTGAACAGGGCGATTACCCTGAAGGAGCCATATTTCAATGACTCCTCGATAGGGCATCCGCTGGCTCATTGCGAACGGGATCGTCATCTCAGCAGATGCGATGACAGCCACTATCTCGGCTGAGTTGACCAACCAATCGTGATCCCAAGCGGGTCGGTCTTGATCCAACTTGAGAATCGGCACGATCGCTAGCTTTGCGTCAGGAGCCATCTCCTGAAATTTCCCCCCGCCAGACGTTGGGCCACAGAAAACGGTGTGATGATCCAAGCGCCACACGTCCCCCTGTTTAATCTCAACGATCGAGGGAACGGCTACCAGATTACGTCGAGACCCCTGAATGGGCGACGGTTTCGATGCCTGCCTAGCTTCCTGCCTAGCTGTTCTCTGGGCTTGTTCATCAGCTTTTTGAACCGCCTTGTCTTCATCCTCCGCCTTGATTCGCCGAATTTCAGCAATCTGAGCTTTTGAGACCTCCTTCAGGACTCGCTCAGAATTCTCAATAGGGTTGTCGTCCTCACTCCCCTCAATTTCTGGCTCAATGCCAGCGATCCGCGTCAACATTCTTGTGTTGTTTTCCCATCCAGCATCGCGCACCGCTTGCTTTGTCTCGGGGGTCAATTTTGCCGCGATTCTCTCGTACAGTTGAGTTGACCTGGGGGAAAGATTGGCTTCTTTCGCGAGCATTGCTCGCGTTTTCACCGTATCTCCCGCCTGCTGCATCGTAAATCGGTTATTCCCGGCTTGAGCCAATTGGTTTGTCCTAGCCAGAATCTGCCGCCTCAAGAGCATTAGTTCCCCACGCTCAAGCACGTCCCTCTCGCGGCGGGAGATGTTCTTGTCGATGTGGATCAGCAGCGCCTGATCGGGTGTGATTTCGTATCCAACATCTGCTGTGATCTTGCAGCCCTCTCCATAGAGTGACCGGAATGCCAGGACGCGATCGCCCCCGTCAATGACCTCGAAATCCGTCATTCGGGAGTTTTCTGAATTGTTTTTAGGACGAACCAAAATTGGCTCAAGCAGCCCTAGATCGCCATTTCCGATCTGATTATTTTCTCGAATTGAGTTTTTTAGAGTCTCTACTCTCTCTTGCTGTATTACCCGTAGGTCTGCTACAGTTTGTGCAAATACACAACGGTTAATTGGAATAGATTGGCGATTCCAGTAAGTCATAGCTCGCTAACTTTTCTTAAATGAACAGTACCGGGCGGTCAAACAGTCAGATGCTTTTATTAGTAAGTAATATTGTAAACAGTGCATCGCTCTTTTGCAAGTGTTGCACCGCACCACCTTCCTCTACCGCAGAGCGATTTGGGCATTTTAAAACAAAAAAAGGCTCTCAAGATTAATTAATTTTGAGAGCCTTTAAGCTTAGAGAACGTTAAGAAAGGGTGGTTTCTGCGTCCCTAGCAGCAGCGAGAGTTAGCAAGACAACATCAATGATCCCTTTTTGGGCTGTGTTGTCCAGCTTGGCGAAGTCGGCAACTGAGTTTACAGTCACTCCGTTGGGCGTTTTGGTTTTGACCAAAGCCCAGATTTCCCCGAAATCCACCTTCCGACCCAGATGGGCAGAGGCGGTTGCGGCGGCTTCGTTGATGATGTTCGAGGCAGCCTCTTTAGGGGACTGCTGCGAGGCAGACTGCTGCGGCTGCTGTTTGTTGTTTGTGGTGGTGGCGGGGGCTGGATCGGGTACGAATAGTACCGCGCCACTGACCGTTTCAACCTTTTTGCCATATTCTGTCTTGAGCCGAGCGTAATTAAGAGAGATCAGTTCGATCGCTCTCTTGATCTCCAGGCTCAACTGTGTACTTTTGAGGGCTTTTGCGTCACGCAATGCATCCTCAAGCGTTTGTGCTGCAAGGTTCAGCTTGCGGAGAAAGGCTTCCGCTTCTTGCTTGTGCTCTAGTAATGTGCCTGCGCTCGCGACTATGGAGGAACTCCACTGATCTCTACGGGTTTGCCGTTGAGACAGTACGAGCCAAGTCACGAACCCAGCGATCGTCGCTGTTAGGACGACTAGAATCGAGGCAAGAATAACTGCTTCAAAGTTCATAAACGTCAGTACCTTCTGTATTGGTTGATACATCTATTATATAATATTGAGAGAGAAAAAGCTCGTTTAATTTCAATAAAACCCATACTGTGTAAGGGTTTCAGGCTTTGTCTGTGTGTTATCATAAGTACATACACATACGGAGTGCTTATGGGAAGCTACAACATTGAGGCAGCACTTGTCTTGATGGGAACGGTTATAGCAGGAATTGCTGCTATCAACCTCCTATTTCAGGGGTGCAGATTTCTTTATCAAGGCAACTTGATCATCCTTCAAATTGTGGTTGGAGGTCTAGCTGCAATGTTTCTTCTCTGGTTACTCAGCGATAACGTCGTGGGAAATCTCACGAACGTAACGCTCACCACCCATTGGGTGGTGAGCTTCGTTGAATCATTCATCAAGGTCATTCTGATCCTCTTTAGAATGATTATTCCTAAATAAAAGGTCGAAAGGTCGTAAGAGATAAATTTATCTCTTACGACCTTTCCTTTTGTGATGTTTCTATTAGGAAATAGCTCAATCTTTTTCTTAGTTAATGTTACTAAAAGCCCCCATTTAGTTAATTTTTTTTGTATAATATATATATCCACCCTAAATGGATATACACACTACTTGAGGTGACTCATGAATACTTTTCTGTACATTGACCTCGGACTGTTCATTATCACGACCGGGGCAGTCGCAGTCGCATATTTTTGGTTCAACAAGCCAATTGACAAGGTGTAAATAAGTAGCTTCTTCTATCTAGAAGCTACTCACTGAGCGTCCGTTCAATAATTATTGGACGGACGCTTTTTTGTGGTGTTCGTATTAAGAAATGGCTTTATGTTTTTCTTAATTGATGTTGTTAAAACGCCCCATTTAGTTAATTTTCTTTGTACAATAGATATATTAACACTTACATGAGGTGACTTCAATGAACAGTTTTCTGTACATTGACCTTGGCTTGTTCGTTATCACGACCGGGGGAATCGCAATCGCCGGGGGAGTCGCAATCGCCTACCTTTGGTTCAGCGAACCAATCGACAAAATGTAGAAAGTGGAGCTTCTAGATAGAAGCTACTCACTGAGCGTCCGTTCAATAATTGATTATTGGACGGACGCTTTTTTGTTGATTTTTAGCCTCTCAGAGAACAACTGAGAAACCCACAGCCCAGACGATCGTCTGGGCTGAAAATTGTTATTCCCCTTGTAGTTCAGCAGGTAGTACGATCGGCAGCGCAGCATCCTGAAACCTCAAGCCGATCGTGGTGTCTCCGAGTTCCTCGCTGCCCCAGTAGTAGACGTTGATGCCGTCTGTGCTTGGGTCAACATTGTCAGCGATGAATTCTATGTCCTCATGCCCAAAAGGAGGATAGAAGAGCCTACTGTCTACGTCGATCGACTCTAAGATTAGAATCTGACCCGCATCTAAATCGGGATCGTCCCCGTTTTCTTTCTCAGCCATGAGCCAGCGAGTTTCAGTGGCTACCAGGGGTTGCTTGGCTGAGAACTGCGCCAGCATGTTGACGAGGTGTTGAATAACGGGGTCAGCAATCTTGTCGATCGCCTGCATCTGTTGAAGATTCATTTTCATGTTTTAGGATGATGTTCGTAATAGCGATGGTATCCCCAACCAGAGTTGTACCCCGCCTCTTCCGCCAGCTTGATCCAGTGTTGCCGAGTTAGTTTGCTCAACCCGACACGATCGGCAATCTGATGCACAATCCAGCCAGCCTCATAATCGTTGTCGTTGTAGATGTTCATCACATCCGCGAGAATCGCCTCAAAGTCAACATCTAGACGGGTTTCATCATCTTGAATCTTGACCTCCAACTCCTCAACTTCCTGGGTAATTTGGAGTTTATCCAGCGACAGCTTTACCCAGTTGCTTCGGACTAGGCGACCGATCGCTTCGTCAATGGTGCTGCCATCGGCTGAAATGTCCCCATTCTCAGTGAGCAAAATAGCTTTGAAATACGAGCCTTTACCATTGACGGCAGATTCTACGCAAATGACAGGTTTCTTAGACAAAATGCTTTGTTGTCCGCAAAAGGATGAATTTATCATATCCCGGTCTACCGGGAAAACCAAGCATTCTTGAATTAAAATTTCTGATGGGTAAATCGCTTGGTTTTCCCGGTAGACTGCGGTAGGCTATCCTGTAATGGTCTCCTACCACAAAGTCGGACAATGCCAAAAGGGAACCCAGAGCCTACACAGCCTCCAGAATTTCTGGAGAGACAATATTCCAAAGCCTATGACGTGCCAGACAGCGTTGTGCTGGCTAAAAGCCCCACTTCGGTTAAACTCCCGAAAGATTTAGACAAAGCAGTTAAAAGTCTTTCTCACCCAGCTTCTTGGTTGAGACGGATTATTGCCGAAGCTTGGCTGAAGGAGTTTGGAGAGATCAAGCCAAGCGAAAAAGTTAACCGATCTTTAAACAAGCGATCTACCTAAAGAACTTACATGAAACCCAAAAGACCCCAAGGATTTGCACAAGAGGGGGCTTTAACCAGCCCCCGATCGCGAGCAGCCTGGTCTGCTCTGAAACAGTATCACCCCTACAGATACGGGGCCTACCGATCGTGGGCACCGGAGCTACTGAAAAGGTATAAGGGGTTGAATGAAGGCAGATTAGTTTCTACCGCACAAGATCCAGATATCGAGGAATCGCCTGAAGAGTATTCCAACCTCAACAATGCTTGGGGGCAACTGTATCACTTAATCTCCCAGCATGTACTTAAAGCAGCTAAGGGGATTTTTCCAGCAACCCCTTA
This sequence comes from Thermoleptolyngbya sp., assembly GCA_043752545.1. Lineage (GTDB taxonomy): Bacteria > Cyanobacteriota > Cyanobacteriia > Elainellales > Elainellaceae > CASBQJ01. The sequence continues at coordinate 3,579 of JAYUYI010000816.1, read as the reverse complement.
CGCGCATAACGTTCAGATGGCAGCAGACCTCTTGATTGGCGCATTGAATCAACAAGGTCAACTGCATTCTGACCATCCACTTCAGAGAGTTTTCGGAAGCTTCGTCGGGGAGGAGGCGAAGCTTTATTCTCATTGGGCTTCCCACACACTCAACAACAGAGCCATATTTGACTTCACGCCAGAGTTGGTGAGTATGTTCACACGATCTAATGTGGGCGATGCACTTATTGATCAAATCAATTTACCCGCTGAAACGGTCTATCTGCACTTTGGAGTGCAGGTAGGTTTCCCGTTGCGGGGTCGGTTAAGCCGCTCTGCTGACAACTTTGCCAAACTGATAGAAGAGACTGGCTCAGAAATACTGGGAAACGATGCACCAGCTTTCTTAAGTGATCCGGGGTGGGATAAACCCAAGTATTACCTTGAAGGAGCCTACGTTTCTCGCAACCGATTTGACCCCGAAGGCTCCTTAGAAATTCTTTTGATTGGGCGAGCATTGGACTCTGATCCCAAAGTGCCGCCGCAAAACTTTATTGAAGCCTCAGACGAAATGATACCCCATCAACTACCTTGCATCTCTCCGGGTACGGTGCAAGCCGCCTTAAACCAGGAAAGAGAGCGGAATAACCGTGGGCACATTGCCGCTTTGAAACGGGGTTATGAACTCGTTAAGAGCGAAGAAGGAAGCAGTGAAACTTTGTTTGAAGGTGAGTTTGGCAGCAATGTCTTGAGGCACATTCAGGCTTCTGAAGTCCAAACCTATGCTGATTTTGAGCGATCGCTCAGCGTAGTCCTCAATGCGTTGCTTTATGTAACTTCGTACCCAGAGGAGCTAGACACAGAGTATCCACCAACACCTTTAGAGATTTCGCCTCTAATTGAGAAAGCCGAAGGCGATTGCCTTCAAAGAGAGACGAGACGCGCCCAAGCGCAGCTAGAGGATCTAGGCTACGTCAAGATAAAGTTTTGCGGTCGCCGCATTACTCAAAAAGCACGCCAGTTAGCCAAAAGAAATGAGGCTGAGGGGCGCAGCAGAACATTCAAGGGTCGCCTCGGTACATGGCGGTTTCTGGATTCAACTAAGGGGTTTTTCAAGCAAAGCCGACACACATGGGTCAGACCTTCTCCAGACCCTACCGGAACGAAGTCGCTAACTATTTATGAGGTTAGCGGGTGAATGTCTCGACTGAATTCAACAACTTCGCGCCAGCAAGTGGAGGTGTCCCAGAGGAATTTATGAAACAAGAATTTTTGCATTTCTACAAGAAGCTCTACCCCTGGCTCACCGATGAGTGGGTTTCCACTGGGGCAGATCCTGCCTCCAATAAAGTTTGGTGGCGACTTGATCTAGAAACAGTCGAGACAAGTGGCTTAAGATTCACAGTCCAGGCAGGTTTCAAGAAAACGCCCTCAGATGGGCATCTGTTCCTTGAGATGAGATCTGAATATCCCGCGATTTGCGTGACTGAGGTGATTCCTGCGGACGTTAGAACAACGGATTTTGAAACGGTTAAATCTCTAGCGATCGAGATCGCGACGAGTCTAACCAACGATCGGCAGGACATTATTCAAGGCGCGATCGCCGATCGTGACAGGGCAGAAGACCTGATGGAAGAATTTGGACTAGGAGCAGATTAAAAATGTCGTCATTCACATTGCTATCACCGTCTCCTGATTGTTGCCAGGAGTGTGCCGTTAAGCATGATCTGAGCGAACCGCATAACGCTCAATCCCTGTTCTATGGGATTCGGTTTTCTCAAATTCATGGGCGATCGCCTACATGGGCAGACGCGATGACGCACTGCCCAGAGGCGACTAAAATCCGGTGGATAGAGTACCTAGCTGAATTGAAGATCGATGCCAACAGCACGAACGTCTCCGCTCCTTCTGGCGTAACGACTGAACAAGTGGAGCAGGCAGCTCAATCCGTGTTCGGGAAGGGCAGCGATAGTAAATTAATTGTTCGTCAAGACATTGAAGCAGTTATCAAAAAATACTTGAGTGGCGACGTAACCGTAGATGGTCTCCGTGATCAACTTTACTGGCTCGCATTTCAAAACTCCGAACTCTGGGACTTAAAAGAGATAGAGCAAATAGCCGATGCATACAGAGATCAGATTAATCCAGCCTGCATCGTCAACCCATTCCGGCAGTTCAATCAAAAGCTTCAGATTGTTCTAGATATCCAGCAATCTTTAGCCGCTCTCCTCTCTCAATGGTCAAAAGCGGGTGACGGATTGATTGAGCAAGTGACCCAGAAGATAACGGACTATATTGCACCTCTGACTAGGGGCAAGGAGGATCGATTTAAGCCCTACCTGCGAACGTGCTACAAACAACTCGCAGACAAACAGTGGAGAAAGCTCGATCTCGCTGACTTCCAAAAAATGGGCGAAACGATCGAACGAATCAGAACAGACCCAGCCGTCCGCGAACAGTTCAGGCAGCAATATCGCTAGTGAGCCATTGCAAAGAAGAATCCAGGATCAAGCGGCTCAACCACACCCAAAAACTTAACCTTTTTAGAGAAAAATTAGATGACAGACACTTTTCAACAAAATAAAACCGCCACCAGCGTCAGACCAGCCCAACCAACGGAGGAAGAAACTCAGAACTTAATCGATTTCTTAGAGGAATTAGAGGACAAACTCTTCAACCAGGATTTTCTTGACTTCTCTCTCTCAGACTGGCTTCTGCAAAACCATCCAAAGATTTCAGGCTCGTGGCGGCGCGTAGTTCAAGCGGGCAAAGTGGCGATCGATAGTCCTAGCCCGATCGGGCATAAGTTAATTGCAGTTCGCATGGACTATGAACTGTCCTCCCAAACTGCGCCGATCGTTGTATTGGTGTTCGATGAAGCGATTGAGCAATACTTCTACCTGTTCCATCTTGATAATCTCAGTGCGATTTACGAGATTGCTCATAACTTGAGTCGCTACATCGGCGAGACGATTCAGACTTTCGACCACTTTGACTCGGCTCCGGGGGATAGGTGCACGATCGTGTTTGAAAATGGAGAGATTCAGCAGTTTGGTTATATCTAAAAACCCGATCGCCTTCAGCCAACGGGTTTGGAATTGAAGCCATTCAACAAAGTCTAGCTATTGGATTGCAGCCCTTTCGTCGTGTACCCATGAACCTGAAAGCCGCGCTACATAAGGGTTTCAGGTTATAATGATAGTAGTTCACACATACACTACTGTGCTGCTTTGAAGAAACAATTCGACCTAGACCGAATCCCCTATAACAAGGGGCTGTCGCGATGCGATTTTCTAATCGTATACCTGGAGGGATGGTTTAGAGACCCAGCCTTTCTATCGTGGTTTGAAGCCGCGATGGATGAGACACTCGCTGGGGTAGTCTTGGCGCAAGGAGTCCCTTTTGAAGGGACTCCTGCTTTGAAACGAGCAGGAGTCACGCTCCAACTCACCAGGGAATACGACTCCTACCTATTCCGCAACCGACTAGGCGAGGTCGTTGCCTGCAACATCTTTTACGTCTGGTATTTCTTCGTGTTCGTACCAGCTAGCCAAATCGCTGGCTGTATTGCAGCGTTAAAGGAGTTAAACAAAATCAACA
>JAYUYI010000815.1:0-6291 GCA_043752545.1 Thermoleptolyngbya sp. | reverse complement strand
TGCGAGGTTTGAGTAACCCCATCAAGGTTTTCAGCAGGGTTGTTTTACCGACTCCGTTGCGACCAATCAAACAGACCATTTCGCCTTGGGGAACGGTCAAATCCACATTGCGCAAGATGTGGCTTTCCCCGTAATAAACGTTTAAGCCCGACATCTGAAGCGTCAGGGGGGCCGATGTAGACGCATAGTCGGTAGCAACTGCGGAATTAGTCAGGCTCATGAGGGGTGGGAGGTAGGAGGTAGAGGGTAGGAGTTTTGAATTTTGAGTTTTGAGTTTTGAATGGGCGTGAGGGTATTTTCAGTTCATTTCGGCATTAACCGTTTCTAGGAGTTCGCCGATTTTTTCTAGACTGACCTCTTCGTTGTGATCAATCTCTTGACCTAAGTACACTTCAATTACCCGTGGGTCGGTTTGCACATCGTCAATGGTCCCTTCACACAGCACGGAACCCTGATGCAGCACGGTGACTTGCCCCTGAGCAATCTGGCGGACAAATTCCATATCGTGCTCAATCACAATCACCGAGTGGCTTTCGGCTAGAGAAAGCAAGAGTTCTCCGGTGCGTTCTGTTTCTTCGTCGGTTAGACCTGCCACGGGTTCATCTACCAGCAGCAAGTCGGGCGCTTGAGCTACCAACATGCCAATTTCTAGCCACTGTTTCTCGCCGTGAGAGAGCAGATTTGCTTTCATGTCGGCTTTGTGCGGTAGACCAATGGTTTCGAGCAAACCTGACACCGTGCGCCGTTCTGCCGGAGGGGTTTTGACAAACAGGGTGGGAAATACGCCCTTGTTGCGGTTGCACGCCAGTTCCAAATTTTCACGCGGGGTCAGGTTCAGATAAACTCGCGGAGTTTGAAACTTTCGCCCCACACCCATCTGCGCAATCTGGTGTTCCGAATAGGGGCGCAGGTTGCGGCCTTTGAAGAACACCTTGCCGTCTGTTGGCTTGGTTTTGCCCGTAATGATGTCCAAAAAGGTGGTTTTACCTGCCCCATTTGGTCCAATGATGACCCGCAGTTCCCCTTTGTCGAGATTAAAGTTCAGATTGTTCAGCGCTTTGAAGCCATCAAAGCTAACCGTCAGATTTTCGATCGTCAATATTTTTTCGTTCATACTGAACCTCTGGATCCTCTTCTAAGCTTGGGTAGGTAGACAGTTGTTTGGAGCGTCCGGTTAAGTTGCGGAACCATTCGACGCCCTGCGTGCGGATCAGACCCACGATGCCATCGGGGAGGAACATCACTACTCCCAGGAATAAGCCGCCCAGGAAAAATAGCCAAAAATCGGGGAACTGCTCGCTCAGCAGGCTTTTGCCAAAGTTGACGACTAGCGCCCCTAAAACGGCTCCCACCAGCGTGGCTCGACCGCCAACTGCTACCCAAATCACCATCTCAATGGAGAAAGCGATGTCCATTGCCTTGGGCGAAATGATTCCCGATTGCAGCGTAAACATGGCTCCTGCTAGACCCGCTAGGGCACCGGAAATGGCAAACACCAGCACCTTGAACCCAGTGGGGTTGTAACCCGTGAACCTAGCTCGACTTTCATCATCCCGCAGTGCCATCAGCAATCGGCCAAATCGACCGCTGGTCAGCCAACGGCACACCGCGTAGGCGGCCACTAGCAGCAAAATTGTGGCTAGGTAGATCGATCGCTGGGTACTGTCATCGCTAACGGTTGCCCCCAAAATGGTTTTGAAGTCGGTTAAACCATTGGTGCCATTGATTAGCTTCTGTTGGCCGTTGAAGAAGTTGAAAAAGATGATGGTCATCGCCTGGGTCAAGATCGAAAAATAGACCCCGCGAATCCGGCTGCGGAATACCAGATAGCCCAGCACCCCCGCCAGCAGCCCCGGAATTAGCATCAGGGCGATCGCCGCAAACGGGAATGAATCGAACGGTCTCCAAAACCAGGGCAGCTCTGCCACCCCGTAGAGATCCATAAACTCCGGCAGCTGAGAGCTAGCGGTCGCCGGAATTTGCAGCTTCATGTGCATCGCCAGCGCATAGCCACCTAAGGCAAAAAACACCCCATGCCCCAAGCTCAGCAGCCCCGTAAAGCCCCAAATCAAATCAATCCCCAAGGCCGCGATCGCCAGCGCCAGAAACCGTCCCATCAAGTTGAGCCGAAAGCCCGACAACAACAGCGGCACAATAAACATCAGGAACAGGGCAACTAGAGCCACAATGCCCACTTCCATTAGCAGCGATCGCCGCCTCAACCAATCCACACCTTGCCGTCCACCCGCCGCTTGAACCGTCATGCGCCACGCTCACTAAACAACTAACTTCCGTCAAACCCCAAACCCGCAGGCTCGAAGCCTCTACATCTTTAGATCCAAAACCCAAAACTCAGCACTCAAACCTCAAAACGTCTCCTCCTTTACGCGTCCACCGTCCGCCCCTTTTGCGGGAACAGACCAGCCGGACGGAACTGAAGAAACAGAATAATCAAGGCGAAAACCATCACTTTTGCCATACTGGTTGTGGCAAAAAAGGCAAAAATTTCTTTAAGAGCCGGGTTACTGGTCAAGTTTCCAAGAATCCCCGTCCCGATGACGTAGTCAGCGATACCAATTGCCATTGCCCCGACCACAGTTCCTATCAACTTGCCGACACCCCCTACCACCACCACCATGAACGTATTCACGATGTAGTTTTGTCCGGTGTTGGGACCAACAGAACCCAGAAGACTCAAACCACAGCCCGCTACTCCAGCCAGCCCAGACCCGATCGCAAACGTAATCGCGTCCACCTTGCGCGTTGGGATCCCCAAACAGGCACTCATATTCCGGTTTTGGGTGACCGCTCGAATCCGCAAACCCCACTTGGTGCGATTGAGGAACCAGTAAACGCCTGCCACACAGCAAATCGTCAGAATCATAATGAACAGCCGCGTCGAAGGCAGCTGAAAATTGCCAATCGGAATACCGCCCCGCAGCCAAGATGGAGCCGTCACGTCCTGATTTTGGGCTCCAAACCACGGTTTGGTGACAGCCAGCTTGTACGTTTGACCCAAAAATGCGCTCGCTGTTAGCGAAATGCCGATCGAAAGCGGTAGCAGCGCCGCCACAATCCATTTCTGCACCGACTCAAAATCGGCGCGGCGTTTCAGTAACCACTGCCCGCCAAAGAACAGTAGCGAAAACAAGATCAGCCCGAAGACCATAACCCAGCTGACACTTCGCACAAACTGTTGCAAAATCAAGCTCACGCCCCAAGTAGCCAGTAGGGTTTCTAGCGGTCGTCCATACAAATAACGAATTACCCCGCGCTCTAGCGCTAGCCCCACCAAGGCTGCCACCAAAAACGCTGCAATTAGGGCAAAAAAGATATAAAGCTCAAATAAGGGGCCACCGATGCCTTTGAAGGCATTTTGCACCACAACGGTGGTGTAGGCTCCCAACATCATTAGCTCACCGTGAGCCATGTTGATGACGCCCATCAGCCCAAATACGATCGCCAGTCCCAACGCAGCCAGCAGCAAAATAGAACCGATGCTCAGCCCATTGAAGATGCCATCTAAAATACTTGCGAACAACCGCTTTCTCCTATTTCAACGAGAGTGATCAACAGAGCTAAAACATGTCACCAACGCCCTACCCCAACACTCTACAAAGAAGGGGATCAGAAGCTGGCAACACCAAACTTCAGATCCCCCTTGGGCAGGAAGAAGGGGGAAGGAAAAAGGATAAATTAACTCCTTGTTTCCGTTCCTGGCCTTCTCGTCCTTAGTGCCTAGATCCTAGCCCTTGAACTTGCCGGGGTTGTCTACGCCCGTCTTCGTCCAGTCGCAAGAGAAGCCCTTAGTCTCTGTCACGTATTGGTTCCAGGGAATGGGATCTACAGGGGCTGGAGTCGCGTAGACGATCTCAAACAGACCATCATCGCGCACTTCACCAATTCGCACAGTTTTGGAAATGTGGTGGTTGGGGAACATCTTCACAGGGCCTTCAGGCGCTGCAAATTCTTGCCCATACGCCGCTTCTCGCACTTTCTCTAGGTCAGTGGGGGTGCCAGCTCCACCCGCTTTCTCAACGGCTTGCTTCCAAATGTTGACAGAAATGTATCCTGCTTCCATCGGGTCGTTGGTGACGCGACTGTCGCCAAACTTGGCTTTGAACGCGTCCACAAACTTCTTGTTCTCGGGCGATTCTACTGTCATGAAGTAGTTCCAAGCGGCATACTGCTTCAGCAAATAGTCTTTGCCGATCGCCTGCACTTCTTCTTCGGCAATACTGACCGACATGGTGGGATATTTCTCTGCCGTCAAACCAGCACCCTGCATCTGTTTGAAGAAGGCCACGTTGCTGTCGCCGTTGAGGGTGTTGTAGATCACACCGCCGTTGGGGAGAGCCGCCTTAATTTTGGCGATGATGGGCGCAACTTCCGTGTTACCCAAGGGAAGATAGTCTTCGCCTAGGGTCTTGCCACCTTTAGCTGCTAGCTGAGCCTTGATGATGGTGTTAGCAGTACGCGGGAAGACGTAGTCAGAGCCAACTAAGTAAAAATCTTTACCCTTGTTTTCGAGCAACCAGTCCACCGAGGGTTCGATTTGCTGGTTGGGTGCGGCACCGGTGTAGAAAATGTTCTTAGAACATTCTTGACCTTCGTACTGAACCGGGTAATAGAGCATGTGGTTCTTCTCTTCAAACACGGGAAGAACCGCTTTGCGGCTGGCAGAGGTCCAGCAGCCAAAGATCACAACAACCTCGTCTTGCTCGATCAATTTCTTCGCTTTTTCAGCAAAAGTAGGCCAGTCCGACGCACCGTCTTCTAAAATGGCCTCGATTTGCTTGCCCATGATGCCACCCGCTGTGTTGATCTCATCGATCGCCAGCTGGGTTGAATCTACTACGCTCTTTTCAGAGATGGCCATGGTACCGCTGAGGGAGTGAAGAATACCCACCTTGATGGTGTCTCCACTAGCAGCAGGGGACGCTGCGGGAGATCCGTCTGCGGGAGATGCGGCTGGATCAGTAGGGGCACTGGGCGAGGCACAGGCTTTGAGCAACATGCTGGCTCCCAAAGCGGCAGAGCCATACACCATAAACTTACGACGACCAAATAACCTTGTCATGAAACTCACTCTCCCCACTCATGAGGACGAAACGATCTAAAAAAAGTCACACTACGCTGAGATACTATGCTTGAGATTGACACATAAATGTGCCCTGCTATACAAAGTACGAAGTTTTAAGTTTTTGTAACAGTAAAAACACCGAAATTTAGGTACGGTTCAAGGCGGCTACCGTTGCCAGACGGTTCAAGCTACTTCTGGCGAGTGAGCGGCGTGAGCCTGAGATCCCATTGAGCAGCATGTCTTGCTGCCCAACTGTGCTGTTCCTTGAGCCAGCATTTGCCCATGTTGGGTCGCCCCTTCTGACTTCAGCACGGTGACTTGAATATGGGGTTCGTGCTGAGTCACCGCGCTGGCCAATGCTCGGGCAAAGGCGTAGTATTCTCTGTCTTTGCCGCCTGTAGCAATCGTTAGGGAATGGGCATGGCGCTGCTCCTATCCCCACTGCACCGAAAAGGCGATCGCCCCCACACTACTCAATGCCACAACCGGAAGCGCAAACTTACTCTGCATTAACTCTCTGCATTAACTCGGTTACCCCTCAATCAAGAATGGTTTCAGTTTTCAGAAAATAGGTAATGAGATGAAAATAAATAATGAGATGATTGCACTTCTAAAGCAGTTCCTTCTCGATCAAGAAAATATTTTCAGTTTTGGCTCCTTCGTGCTGTGTTGCCCGTCTATGGCTCATCTGTTTCAATTTGAAGTCGAATTTGCTGACTCGTTGCGCTGTATCCCGATGCAGGTGCGCTACAACCTAGACCACTGTGGCGTTAAGCTCAAACTGCTCGATTGGAACCGCTTCACCCTATCGGAGCGCACCGCGCTGGTAAACTTGCTTTGTGATACGGCTGACGAGCAACAGGTTTATCGCACTAGGTTGCATGAGTTAGTGGCCCAGTATGGCGGCGATCGCCCTGACAGCTTACCGATTGACCCCCACCCCGACTGGCAAGCGGTGACGACCATTCCCGAAAGCGTCCAGGCCATGGCTCAAACCGCTGAGATGGCACTCAGCCTAGAGCAATGGGCTAGCCTGCTGCCACTCCAGCGGTTTGCGTTAATTAAGCTCAGCCGCTCTAACCACGAAAACCATAATTTTGTCCCCGCCCTGCAAGAGTTTGGCTTGTGGGGCGATCGCCCGACGTCATGAACGCTCAAGTCATGTCAATATGAGTTAAGCTTTTCTGTGGGTTCTGCCGCAGGCGGGA
>JAYUYI010000814.1:0-2478 GCA_043752545.1 Thermoleptolyngbya sp. | reverse complement strand
CGCGGCTGTTGCGCTCGTCTATCGGATCGTCCCAGGACGAGCGGCTGGGGGTGCTGCGGCTGTCGGTGCGGGGGCGATCAATTCGGCTATCGCGGCTGCTCCGGCTGTCAGAAGGCGTATCCCAGGTAGAACGGCTAGCGGTGCGGCTGCGGTCGTCCCAGGCATCACGATCGTTCCAGTCGCGGGTGGTGCTGCGGCTGCGATCGCTGCTCCAGCTATCGCGGTTGTCCCACGGGTCGCGGTTGCTGCCGCCGCGATAGGGCAATTCATCATACTCGTCGTCATCGCCCAAAATGGTGCGCTTCAGGGAGCTAAAGAAGCCCTCGTCTTCATCTTGGCGATCGAATTGGTAGACCTCTTGCTGAAGTTCATAAAGGGCATCGCGCAGATCGGCTTCGACTAGGTCAATGTTGCGCTCATCATTTTTCGCCAGCGCATCCCGCAGCTCTTGCACCAGGTTTTCGATTTTGCGGCGATAGTTGCTGGCAAACTGCATACCAAAATCGAGCGCCACCTCGCGCAGTTGCCGTTCAGCTTGGTAGGTCAGCGCCTCGGCTTTGGTGCGTTTTTCGACTCGTTCACGCCGTTCGCGGTCTTCCTGGGCAAACTTTTCGGCCTCCAAAATCATACTTTGGATTTCGCCCTCGCCCAAGGTGGACGCGCCTTGAATGGTAATCCCCTGCTCCCGTCCCGTGGTTTTATCGACCGCCGTGACTTGCAAGATGCCGTTGGCGTCAATATCTAGCGACACCAGCACCTGAGGCACGCCGCGCGGGGCGGGGGGAATGCCCATCAGTTTGAACCGACCCAGCGACTTGTTGTCGGTGGCCATCTCGCGCTCACCCTGCACCACATGCACTTCCACCATGGTTTGGTTATTTTCGGAGGTGGAAAAGATGTCGGAACGGCGGACGGGGATGGTGGTGTTGCGCGGAATCAGCTTCTTGGTGATGCCGCCAATGGTTTCTAGCCCCAAAGACAGCGGCGTCACATCCAGCAGCAAAATATCGCGGACTTCCTGGGTCAAAATCCCGGCTTGAATGGCCGCACCGACAGCGACCACTTCATCGGGGTTAACGTTTTCGTTGGGTTCTCGATCGATCAGCGATCGCACCAAACTTTTCACCATCGGCATCCGGGTCGCCCCACCGACCAGCACCACCTCGTCAATATCGTTGGGCGTCAAGCCCGCATCTTTGAGCGCTTGCTTAACGGGACCTCGGATGCGGCTAATTAGGTCGGTGCACATGCCCTCAAACTGAGAGCGGGTCAGCCGTGTTTCTAAGTGTTTGGGGCCGTCCTCGGGTGTGGCGGTGATAAAGGGCAGATTGATCTCGGTGACGCTGACGCCGGAGAGTTCAATTTTGGCTTTTTCAGCCGCTTCCATCAGGCGCTGCAAGGATTGGCGATCGCGCCGCAAATCTAGCTTCTCAGTCTCTAGGAACTGATCGGCTAGCCAATCCACCACTTTTTTGTCGAAATCGCTGCCGCCGAGCTGCGTATCGCCACTGGTGGCTTTGACCTCAAACACGCCATCGCCCACGTCCAAAATCGACACGTCAAATGTGCCGCCACCCAAATCAAACACCAGAACAGTTTGGCTATCTTGCCGATCCATGCCATAGGCCAGCGCTGCCGCCGTGGGTTCGTTGAGAATCCGCAGCACTTCCAGTCCGGCAATCCGTCCGGCGTCGCGCGTGGCCTGCCGCTGCGAGTCGTTAAAGTAAGCTGGAACCGTAATCACTGCACCCGTAACGGTTTGCCCCAGATAACGGCTGGCTTCATCTGCTAGTTTGCGCAGCACCATGGCCGAAACTTCCTCGGGCGCAAACTCTTTTTCTAACCGAGGACACTTAATTTTGACGTTGCTGTTTTCGTCTTTGCGGATGGTGTAGGGCACCCGCTTTGAGTCGGGGTTGATTTCGCTGTAGCGCCGACCAATAAACCGCTTGACGCCATAAAACGTGTTTTGGGGGTTCAGCACCGCCTGCCGTCGCGCCATCTGCCCGACTAACTGTTCGCCTTCTTTGCTAAAGCCAACAACCGATGGTGTGGTTCGCATGCTTTCGGCATTGGCAATCACAACAGGCTTGCCGCCTTCCATTACGGCGACGACTGAGTTAGTGGTTCCCAGGTCAATGCCTACGACTCTACCCATGCGCTGCAACGCTCCTCGCGTGTTTAATCAACTGTTGAGCTGTGGAAAATGAGATGTTGAGAATTACTAAGTTTATTCTATCTTGATCCCTGTGGCGATCGCCCGCCACCCATCTCCGCTGCTATCCCGTTACCATCATTGCCCCACCCTCAATATTACAAGTCATATTTGCAAATCATGAAAATATAAAGGCGGCCACTAATAAAGCGCAGAAACATGGTGATCAACTACCTCTACACCCTCCGCCTGCAAGCGTTGCATTTGTTGCGGGATATGTCGGCTGAGCAGGCTACTATCTGCCGCTAAGATCCGGTGAATCG
>JAYUYI010000813.1:0-2479 GCA_043752545.1 Thermoleptolyngbya sp. | reverse complement strand
AATTGAATCTGCCGTTACCGGGATCAGATTGGCCGCCCGACCATAGTAAGCATCTAAGCGGGATACGACTGGCGAAAATGCTTTGCTATCACTGCTATCGTCTACATAGAGCACCAACACGGCTGGAGTATGGGCTTCTAGCGATTGAGCCAGGGTGACTCGGGGCGGGACTAGGTATCCGTTGCCGGCGTAGAGTGGGAAAATATTGCCATCGTAGCGGTCGTCCGTCAAGCCAGCGATCGCCGTAGGTACGCCCCAACTGGTTAAACATCCCAATCCTAGCAGCAGTACTACCAGAAACTTGGCAATCTTGACCTGAAGGCGAGACATCTGCTCAAGTTGCCGGGAGCAAGCAGCCTGGACGGGAAGCATTTGAAGCAAACGCATTGAATTTTTAACCAATGATGGACGGATCTGTAATCTGTGACCGTTTGTGATCTCCTTTGTTATTTTGTAGCATCAGTGGCCTAAGTGGCCTAAACAGTTCGCTATTTTTCTCGAAAGCTCTGAATCACCTGCTGCATTTCGGGTTGGTTGTTTTCGAACGCAGCGGGCGGTGTCCAAGCGAGAATTTGAACCAGCCGGGTTGGGGTCTCAACAATCGTGTGGAGATATACGACATCAATTTTATTGAGAGAGCCACGGACTTCGTATTGCACGGCGGGGTACTCTGGGTCGCTGCCAATTTGAGTCACAGCGGTTGGCCCTGTCACCTGTGACTTGTCTAGCCGCCTGGTTAAATAGCCCTGAGTAATTTTGGAATAGTCGGTGGTAGTCATGTTGTTCAACTCGCGCCGATTTTGCACCAGTACAATCAGATACATTTGACGGGTGCGATTAGATGCCTGAATTTGAGCCTTGTCATTCAGTTCTGGATCGTTCAACCAGTCGGGCAACAGGTTGATTTCGCTTTTGCCATCGGTGGACGTTAGGAACGTAGCTTGCGGGCTTGCGGGCGAGGTAGGCGGCAGCGGCGGCAGGCTTGGCAGGGTAACGACTGGGTCGATTGCGGCCTGTGGGGCGGGCGGACGGGAGCGCTCGACGGCATAGCCTGCGATCGCCACCCCTACTAGCAGCAGCAACGACACCTGCCGCTTTTGCGTTCGAGGTGAGAGGGAATTGAGCAAGTCTTTGATGCGGCTGTCCATAAAATCAAAAAGTGGAATTGAAACTAGGCTAAAAAAAGCCGGCAATTCCGTCAGGATAATTGAGATACGAGTAGATGGTATGAGGGGGCTTATCGCGGACGCTCACCGTTGCGGCCATAGCGCCCCTCTTGCACGACGCTGCCCACGCCTTTGAGGATGCCGCGACCAATCAGGCCAATGCCACGCCCAATCACCTCTGTCAAAATGTACACCACACCGCTGCCCACAAACGAAACAGCCGTGCGAAGACGGGGCGCGACGGCATCCCGCGTCTCTAGTACCAAGGTGACGACTAGCGGAATTCCAGCCAGCTGCTCTAGTTCGTCGCGGCGTGGTGAGTAAATGGTTTCGGGTTTGATGCCGCGATCGCAGAAGGTAAACAGCCGATATTGGCTTTCAAAAATATCTCGCGGCTCAACCAATAGGCGCTGAAGTCGATACCGCCAAGATAAGTCGTTGCGAAACCGCTCAATTTCGCGACTAGAGATCAGACGGCGATCATAGAAGGCTTGTTTCAAAGCTTCTACGTCGGCAAAGCGGTTGAGTAAGGGCTGCACGACCGCATTGGCCAATTGAATCACTGTGTGGCTCAGCAAGTCATCGGCTCGCTGCACGGCGGCTGGATTTCCTGCCGTGTAACAGACGCTGTCAATCACCAGCGGCGACTGATACAGCACATGCCCCAATAGCTCAGCAAACAGCGGAATTTTCTCCAAAATCTCTGTTTGTACCAACTCGGCATCAAGCAGCAGCTCGCTGACAATTTCAATGTCTCTGCCCTGCACAGGCACGGTGGCATAGCGGCCAAAAAAGTTGATGGTGGTGGCTTGCCACACGTCTAACAATAGCTGCGATCGCCTCTCAGCTAGCTGATGCAGCGGCACCTGCGCCAAGCGCAAGTCATCTAAAAGCAGTTCTAGCTGGCGCAAAATTAGGTAGAACAACTCACATTTTTTGTCTGATCGTAGAATGTCGGTTTCTAGAGGCGTGCCCGTTAGGTTTTCTAACGCACCCTGGAGGTTGCCGAGAAGGGCTTCAAACAGCAAAGAACGTAAGCGGCGCGCGTTGAGGGCAGCGTCTGCGGCATCAGGTGCTGGGGTCGAAAGCTGCCCAGGGGGGAGCTGGGTTGCTAGCGCGGTTGGGAATGATTGCAGTGGTTGAGGAGAACTGGCAGGGCGATCGCGCCAAGTTGCCGAGGTCGGGTTGCCGACGCCAGACCCAGCGGGCGAAGATGTCACTCGTGGGTCTGAGATGACTAAATCAGGAGTCGCCAATAGGCGCTGCACCAGCCAGCGGGCGGTTCGCAGTTCTCGCTGCCGTCCAGCCAGTAT
>JAYUYI010000812.1:0-2482 GCA_043752545.1 Thermoleptolyngbya sp. | reverse complement strand
CTATCGCCGCAGCCCCAGGCGTGGTCACGGGTTGTTGTCGTCAGTATTTTATTGGTTTTGACGATTCGCTACGTCCTCTGGCGATCGCTCTCGACTATCAATTTGACGACGCCCCTCAATGGCGTGTTTAGTCTGGGGCTGCTGATCTTAGAACTACTCATGCTGAGCAGCGCCATTATTCAACTGTTTTTGATGTTAAAGGTACGCGATCGCCGCCCCGAAGCCAACGCGCTGGCTCTAGACGTGGTGAATGGCACCTATCTGCCGACGGTAGATATCTTCATCCCCACCTACAACGAACCCGCTTTCATCTTGCAGCGCACCATGATTGGGTGCCAAGCGATCGACTACCCTGGCAAAACCGTCTACTTGCTAGACGACACCCATCGCCCCGAAATCCAGCAGTTGGCAGCTCAACTGGGCTGCAACTACATGACCCGCCCCGACAATCGGCACGCTAAAGCCGGCAACCTCAACTACGCCTTTCCCCGCACCACGGGCGAATTTCTAGTGGTGTTTGATGCTGACTTCGTCCCTACCCGTAACTTTCTCACCCGCACGATCGGGTTCTTCCAAGACTCACAAGTTGCCCTGGTGCAAACGCCTCAAACGTTTTACAACCCAGATCCAATCGCGCGAAACTTGGGCTTAGAAGACGTGCTGACGCCCGAGGAAGAAGTGTTCTATCGTCAAATCCAGCCGATTCGAGACGGGGCGGGCAGCGTTATTTGTTCGGGCACCTCCTTTATTATTCGCCGCAGTGCATTAGAGGCCACGGGTGGGTTTGTGACCGATTCTCTGAGCGAAGATTACTTTACCGGCATTCGGATCTCGGCGCAGGGCTATCGCATGGTCTACTTAGACGAAAAGCTCAGTGCTGGGTTGGCGGCAGAGAACATTGCATCTCATGCTCTGCAACGCTTGCGCTGGGCGCGAGGGACACTACAGGCATTTTTCATCAAATCTAACCCGCTGACGATTCCTGGACTCAGTCCAATTCAGCGGCTGGCTCACCTAGAAGGATTGCTGCACTGGTTTACCAGCATTTCTCGGGTCGGATATTTGCTGATGCCGTTAGCTTATTCTTTTTTAGGAATAATTCCGCTGCGAGCCACGGCAGCAGAGTTAATGTACTTTTTTCTGCCCTACTATTTGGTTCAATTTGCAGTTTTTTCGTGGCTCAACTACCGATCGCGATCTGCCGTATTGTCCGATATTTATTCTCTAGCGCTATGTTTTCCGCTGGCGCTCACGGTGGTGCAGGTCATGCTCAATCCATTCGCCAAGGGGTTTAAGGTCACGCCCAAAGGAACGGCTAGCGATCGCTTCTCGTTTAACTGGAGTCTGGCGGCACCGCTGATTCTGCTGTTTGGCGCTACCGCTGTCAGCCTATGGGTCAATCTGGGCCTGTGCATGATCAAAGGCGCATGGCAGCAGACGGTCGATCCGGCGATCGCCGAGCAGGCCAAGGGGATTGGCTTGGGTTGGCTTTGGAGTTTATACAACTTGCTCATGCTGGGTATTGCCCTCCTGATTTTGCTTGACGTGCCGCGTCCTAGCCCCTACGAGTGGTTCGATCTACGGCGCACCGTCAAACTAACCATAGGCGAGCAAACCTTCTGGGGCGTCACCACGATGCTTTCAGAAGTGGGAGCCGAAGTAGCGCTGACCCAAGCAGGCTTCCCCAGCCTGGTGCCCGATGCACCGCTGCCTGTACATCTGCAACTGTTAGAAGACAATTTAGTGCTAACGGGGCACGTCACGCGCCAGGGCATTAGCGATGAATTTCCGACCGTGCGCATTCTGTTTGAATCGATTAGCCTTGAACAGCAGCGGCACTTGGTTGAAATTCTCTTTTGTCGCCCCGGTCAATGGAAAACGCGCCAAACTCCAGGCGAGTTTCAGTCGGTTTGGCTATTGTTTCGAGCCTTGCTCAAACCACGCGTGCTGTTTGATCGCAATGCTGATGTCAACCCGGTAGCGGTCACTCAAGGGTAGATCGGGCTTTACAAACCGCATCACACACACCCCAAAAATCGCTATAACATAGGACAAGAGCACTATTACCCAGCTCACGCAACTCGTTCATCCAAACCTATCCTGCCATGAGTTTTTTTCAACGAGTCCAAAATGTATTTGGGTTGGGCGATCCTTTTGATGAGGCCGATTATGCCGCCTCAGACGACGCCTCAGGGCCACTACAGGGGTATCCAGGGGTGCCGGATAATGGTGAGCGATCGCCCATTCCAGGAGATACCCAAGCGGCTCATTTTGGGGGCGGAGCCAACAAGGTGGTTGGGATGCCACGACTAGCGGGCAGCCAGCCAGAAGTAGTGTTAATGGAACCGCGCTCGTTTGAAGAGATTCCGCAGGCCGTTCGAGCGTTGTGCGATCGCAAATCGGTCATTTTAAACTTGGGCTTGATGGAGCCAGAACAAGCGCAGCGAGCCGCCGACTATGTGGCAGGGGGGGCGTATGCCCT
>JAYUYI010000811.1:0-6306 GCA_043752545.1 Thermoleptolyngbya sp. | reverse complement strand
CGAATCGGTCGTTTGGCCGAGCCAGTCACAATTAAGGCATCGTCCGACTGCCTAAAATCGCGAATGGCATTGCCCCAAATTAGAGAACTGACGACTAGCGCCAGCGACAAAATGGTTAACCCAGCAAACACTTGAGGGAATCGATCGGGCGCTGAAGGGCGCACCGGAGATGAAGAGGGTTGCATATAGTGATTTCCAAGAACGTATTGTTCAAAAGCAATTATTTTTCCATAGGAGAATCTGCCCATGAGGCGATCGCCATGAGCTAGGTTTCAGGGTACTGCCCTGAACATATAGCAGTTTTTAAGACAAATGCAGGCAGGGTAGGGGCGGGTTCAGCCAGGATGTAACCAGTGTGATTGTTACGTGACAATCAAAACGTGACAAGCAAAACCCGCCCTTCCGCGTATTTGTCGCGATCGCCATTTAATTGGTAGTGGTAAATGACGCCCTAAAGAAAATTAGACTGCCCTCATACCAAATAGTTTCCCAAATTCTAAAACCCCAAAATCATTAAGATTCTGGGGTTCTACGGTGAGGTGAATGTAAGGTGCTTCACCTAAGCAGGTTTGGAAAAGTTATTCAGCCGTTGAGCCAGCAATTTCGTTTTCAGCCCATATTCGATCGCTTCTAAGACGCGAATGACCCCAGTGGTATTAATCATTTCGGGAATTTTTCCGGCGCGCTGGGCAGCTTGAACAGCTTTGTCGGTTAGTTTATGGCTGGTATAGCCTGTCATTACCAAAATTAAGTCAGCACTGGCAACATGGCTTTCGGACTGCTCTGCGATTTGAGGGCCTGCCTGGGCTGTACACCAGATCAACGTCACCGTAGAATCGCGCAGACGGTTACGCACCGCTGTTTCGAGGCGATCGTGCCCGCCAAAAATTACCACTTTGCCTTCGAGTTGGGTGTAGGGGTTGGGGCGTTTCTCAGAGGTGCGATGGCGCAGTCGGGGCTGCACGTCGGGGGCACGCTCCACCCGAGAGCGGTTTTCTAAGGCTTTGTTGTAAATGAAGTTGAGGGTTTGTTCGTGGGTGCCACGCAGCCGTGCAACGGGTCCTTCTTCACTATGGGTATTGATATGTTCAATCAAAAACTCGACCACCGATTCTAAACAGCCGATCGCCTTAAGGTCATTCATGTAGCCCCGAATGGCGATCGAGGCATCGGTAGCGCTGTAAAAGTCTTGCTGTTCAGAAATCATTTCAATCAAATCGTCTTTTAGCGCGTGTCGCCAGCGATTTGCCTGCTCCGTCAGCCGTTCGTCTAGCAACCGCTCTTCATTCAAAATCAGCTGTCGGTCTACCATTTGAGCCGCCAACGCTGGAGCTTCTGCCAACCGCTGGCGGAGTTCCATCACTTTTTCTTCTAACTTTTGGTAGGTTATGCTATCTGGGCAAGCAACCCCCCCAAACTGAGCCAGCATTTTCTCTGTTGCTTGTAAAAGTGGCTCTAGGCGTTGCTTAATTTCAACAATTTTCTGCTGAATTTGGTCATCGCGCTGTTGTTGCAGTCGATTCTCTTCAAGCTCTATCTTTGCCAACGACAACAGGTCTTTGACAGACGCTTCCATGTCGTCCAGTTCTGAAATATCCATATAAAATAAGCCAATTTTGAGAAGTGCAAAGCCAACAAGAGAACCAGAGTGGGGGGGTCTAGTGTCCTTATCGGCAATATGAACGTTGAGATAACCCTATTATTGCTACTTTTGTAGATGTCTGATTCATCATGGTCAAACAATTCTTCTATTGTCTGTGACTTAGCCTTCTTATGGAATACCGAAGATTTGGGCGGACGGAGCTGGCAATGCCAGTATTCTCGTGCGGTGGAATGCGTTATCAGTACAAGTGGCAAGATATTTCAATTGAACAAATTCCACCAGACAACCAGGCAAATCTGGAAGCTACAATTCGGCGATCGCTAGAGGTGGGGATTAACCACATCGAAACGGCGCGGGGCTATGGCAGTTCAGAGGTGCAGTTGGGGCAAATTCTACCCCATTTCCCTCGCGAGTCGCTGATTGTGCAAACTAAAGTATCACCGGTGGCCGACGCCAATGAGTTTCGGCAGACTGTGGAAGAGTCGCTGGCAAATTTGCGGCTAGAGTATGTAGATTTGCTCTCCATTCATGGTATAAATACGCCTGAACTATTAGAGTACAGCATTCGGGCCGGAGGCTGTTTAGAGGTATTACGGGACTTGCAGCGGGCAGGCCGAATTCGGCACATTGGGTTTTCTACCCATGCCCCAACGGAGGTGATTGTGCAGGCGATCGCCACCGACCAGTTCGACTATCTCAACCTGCACTGGTACTACATCAACCAGGTCAACTGGGCGGCAATTGAAGCGGCGCGCCAGCACGACATGGGGGTGTTTATCATTAGCCCGTCCGATAAAGGGGGCATGCTCTACGCGCCGCCGCCAAAGCTGGTAGACCTCTGTGCGCCGCTCAGCCCGCTGGTGTTCAACGATCTGTTTTGCCTCAGCCACCCGCAAGTGCACACCCTGAGCATTGGCGCGGCGCGGCCAGAAGATTTTGATGAACATTTAAAGGCGCTGCCGTTGCTTGAGCGAGCCGATCAAGTCTTACCCGAGATTTTGCATCGGTTGGAGCGGGCGGCGATCGCGGCTTTAGGTGAAACCTGGTACAAAACTTGGGAGGTGGGATTGCCCTCCTTAGAAGATGTGCCCAACCAGGTAAATATTCGCTCTATTTTGTGGTTGCGAAATTTGGCGATCGCCTATGACCTGACAGAGTACGCCCAGGTGCGCTACAACATGCTCGGCAACGCCAGTCATTGGTTTCCCGGCAACAAAGTCGGCCAAACTAGCGACTTAGAGCTGCTTGCCTGCCTCCGCCGCAGCCCCTTTGCCGACCAAATTCCGGCACTGCTGGCAGATGCACACAACCGACTAGGAGGAGAATCGGTCAAGCGTCTATCTCAACAGTAAATTACTTGTAGAGACACGATTAATCGTAGAGACGCGATTAATCGCGTCTCTACGGAAAATTACATGATTTATCCATTTTCTATCCATCCGAAAATTCTCCGATTGGCAACCTGGCCTGACTTGAAGTAGCGTGGAGCTGTACTCCACCTAATTTCAAATGTCTATTGTTTCTACCAGTGCAGGCCGGGTTGGCAATGTGCTTGCCGATGGGTCATTTCAACCCTTTATCTCGAACGCTCCAGACTTTTTAGAAATCGCTCAAGGCAAAGGGAATCGTCTATTTGGCGCTGTATTTCGCTCTGGAGCCAGCACGCTATATCGGCTGAACGCCTCGTCGGGAACTGCAACGGCTGTCGGCAGTTCAAGCCCATACCTCAACGCCTTAGGGTTCGCTGGCAAAAAGCTCTACGGTGCAGGTAATTCTGGTTTCTACAGCATTAATCAAACTACAGGCTCGCTTGCTAAAATCGCTACAATCCGTGGCTTTGATAGCAGTGGAGACTTGGTGTTTGTAGATAGCAAAAAACGATTTTATGCTACTTCCAGCGGGTCTGGTGGCGATGTATTATTTTCGATTGACTTGAACGGTCGCGCTCAAAAAATCGGTGGCATTGGCTTTGACAATGTGTATGGATTAGCCTCGTTCACCAAGAATATTGTTCGAGGCTACACGGTACAAAATCAGGAAATTCAGATCAACCTAAAAACAGGTAAGGGCACCTTCGTGAGAACGCTGAACCTGACAGGTGCTGGCCTGATATTTGGCGCAACCTAACGCGTAAAGGAGTGAGGCTGAGCGCCATCCTCACTCAACTCTCTCTGATTGACTGACAAAACTCCGATCCCCTCACCCCAACCCCTCTCCCAGAGCGGGAGAAGGGCTTCGAGCCAAGACTTTACCTCTAGCTCCCCTTCTCCCACAAAGGGAGAAGGGGGTGGGGGATGAGGGGTAAAAGATTTGTCAGCCAGCACTCAACCTCACTCCTTCCAACACCCCCAAACAGGGCTATTACTGAATAGTTAATTCACTTCCCACAGGCCAAAAGCAGGTCCGACAAATCTGACGACAACCCAGTACACCACCAACAGGCCAATGCCCACCCAAGCTCCTCGGGTACTCACCGAGACAAATTGCTGCGCCTGACTTTTTTTGATGGGCAACCAGGGATAGATATTGCCCTCTTGGCCATACTTTTCGCCGATCGTCTCTTTGCGCCGCTTGGAATCTCCCATGATCCAGTTCCCTCAGATTGCAGGTTACACATCAGCCTTGATGAGGGGCAACAACCGTTGACCCCTACTGTCGATAATACTGCCTGACGCGCAGGGCTTGGCTGGTTGTAATGGATGTTCTTAACTATGGGGTTACAGGCTCCAGCCCCGATTCCCTAACCCTTCCAAATGGGTAAATAGGCTGGCATCTAGATAGTTGATTCGTGCTAACGGATGCAGGGCGGCCAAAACTTGCTGCCCATAGCTGCGATGGTTGACCCGGTTGTCGAGCAGTGCCACAACGCCCTGAGACTCGCGTACGGGGGCGATCGCCCGTTGCAGTTCACTGAGGGCTTCGGGGAGTAGATAGAGCCGGAACCAATCTTGGCGCAGATGCTTATAATACGCTACTCGCCCCGCTACCAGCGGATCTTCTAGCGATGGAATTGGCAGGGTAGCAATGACTAGCAGGTGAGGAGCGGGCAACACACCCTGGTTTTGTCGCCAAAAATCCCAGCCCGTAATTAAGATGCCGCGCTCATCTAGGCAGGTTTTTTCGACCTGGACGCGGGAGCCACACTCCGCTGCCAAGATAGAGCCAACTTGAGCCTTCAGCGGCACATCGCCCACTAACACCACGGTAAGACCTTGATTGGCAGTGTTGGCGGCTAAAAGGGCACGCAGTTCGCTCATCAATGCCGCCTGAAACTGGGGCGTGTTGGGCATGGGCAAGCGATCGGGTAGATAAAGCTGGATCAGTTCGTTTTGGCGATCGAGCGAAAATTTGAGACAGGTGACATCGCCTAGGCCAATTCGCTGCCGATAAATGGCGGCATCCGCATCCATATCGAGTGCTCCGCCCACCAAGACAACAGGCTGCTGCTCCCAAATGGGGCTAAGGGTAGACGCTAGGTCTACTGGGCAGCACCCCAACGAAAATTGGCCATATTGGCGGCTCACGTCTGCCCAAAGCAACTGGCTTTCTCGTTGCGATCGGATCCAAAACTGCTGCCAGTGATCGGGCAGGCGATCTAGGGTAGAGCGGTTCCCGGACGGCTGGAGCGGGTCATCTCCTAACAAGGTGCGGTAAAGCTGCCCCAGCGTTGCCTGGTCTAGCGGCTCCATTAAGTAGCAGTCGTAGGGATTGGCGGGATGTTGAAATAAGCTGCGGGTCAGCTGCACGCGCAGATCACGAATTAATTCGACCTGGTCGGGGTAGGCCAGCATCAGATCGTCCCAGTCGCGCGGATGCAATGTCACAGTTAGCTGGGTTCTCACCCAACTTTCTAAATCATCGACCCCATCCACAATAGTGGGAATGTGCGGCGGGAAACGACCTTCCCCGTTGAGGCGATCGCTCAGCCAGGACTGAGGAGAGGTCAGCAGTAAGCCTTGAAAATCGTCGTGGGGGAAGCGATCGCCCGTGCGAATGGCCTTGTCGGCTGGAATCCACTGCCGCAACCGAGGAATTTCGACCATCAGCAGCCGTTGCTGTACGGCTTCGGGGACAACCAAAATTGTAGGGGCTGGCCACAACAGCGCAGGCATCAGGTAGCTGAGGCGATAGCGTCCGTGATAGCCAGAAGGAGCGCTGGTTTGAATCAGTGCGCTGCGCCCCAAACGAAGTGCTCGAGCCACCAACCGCGCCATCGTCAAATGGTGTGGCCAGTAAGGCTCGCCCTGCTCTCGCAGAAATGCCCGCAGCTGCTGATGAACCTCTACCTCGATCAATTGGGGAAGTATCCGTATAAGCGACTGAAACTTATTGTGACACAAACCCTGTAGAGACGTTTTTTTGGACTGGCGTTGCGGGTGCTGTCGTAAAGGATATAGAGAATTGCGGCGAAAAAGTAGCCTGGGGAAACTTGTAGCCCGCACGGTACTAAACTAAGTCTTGTCACTGAGTTTGCACTGGGTTTGTCCTGCGGTTTGCTAAGAGTTCGCTAAGTTTGGATCACGCATGAAGTCTCGTTCCTTCTTCCTTGGGTTGGGCGCTATGGTGGTGGCACTGCTGCTGGTGGCAGTGGTGGGATTCTCTTGGGTGGCAGCACAAAGCCCACTGACCTTATTGCAAGGGGGCAAGCTGTCTAGCCCGGCGGCGGCCATGTTTGTGCCAAAGCAATCTCCGGGTATGATATC
>JAYUYI010000810.1:0-14084 GCA_043752545.1 Thermoleptolyngbya sp. | reverse complement strand
TTAAACAAAAAAAGAATCTTGTTTTTATTGGCTATCGCTGGTCTTCAGAACGAATTGGCTTTGATCGAGATAGTTTTTTAATTGCGCTGAATGCCTTGCCAATAGTGCCTCTATTTTTGATGATTGGCGGTGTTTTCAGTGCATTGCTTTGCCTAATCTGGGCTGGTGCAGGGGTTGGGCAATGGTCTACCGTATTGCCCACACTATTACTGTTTTTAGTCACAGCGATCGCCTCCATCATTTTCAGTCTGGTGCTGTTGCGGATCATTGTTTACTTTCGAGATAACTACCGAGCTAGCAATTTTGCTGTTTTAGACTTAGTTGAACTAATTCGTCAGTTAGATACTCAGTTAGCGCCAACGCCATCGGTTAACCTCAGCTTTATTGGGCATAGCATGGGAGGCTTTGTCGCCACTAATGTCATCCGCATCCTTTCAGATGTCTTTGAGCCGAAAGCCGTTGACAAACGCCCCTCCTCAGATATCGGCCAAGGCTTTTGCCTCAAGCGCTTGGTACTGGCCTCTCCCGATATCCCAGTTTTGGCGATCGCGGCCAGTCGAGCTAATTTTTTGGCGGCTTCACTGCGGCGATTTGATGAGGCCTATTTGTTTAGCAATGAAGGAGACCTCGCCCTGCGGCTTGCCGCAACGGCTGCCAACTATTTTTCATTTCCAGCTAGAACCCGTGACAGCGGCTATCGCTTAGGTAACGTAACTGTAATTCCAGGAGAAAAATACGGAATTGTCAATTTGCCAAACCTTAAATCCTATTGCCCTGCCAACGATCAGATTCAGTTTCAATCCATTACTCAAAAAGACACGGCGCTTGATTTTCTATTTGTCAGCAATATCAACGGGGGTATACCAAACTCCCTGGCGGAATTGGCCAAAAAACGCCACCTCAACTCTAAAGTCGATCAGTTGACGATTGCAGATCTGTTTACCTACTTTGACTGTACCGACTACATTGAGGCTGCAACTGCTAGTGATCTTGACTTTAGTGATTTTCTGAAAGAAAATAAGCGCTATAAAAAATTTATTAAAAAGTTTAACCAATCGGAGTCTAGCTCACAGGCGCTTGGGATTCTAAGTCGAGCGGTAGGGGTGCGTTCTGATCCAAAGCCACGCTCTTTAAGAATCTGGGACTATGCCCAATTGATGGGCGATTTTGTTAAAGGGCGAGATGTGCATGGAGGATACTTTGCAGCACCCTTCAGCCAGAAGCTGATCTATCAGCTGGCGTTTATGGGATTTCACGAGTTACTTAGCTGTTATGATGCCAATTCAGCAGAGGCGATTGATCAATTTAATCAAGATTGTAGAACCCACTGGCTTCAGGTTTTGCTCTCTCCTTTGCATTATCAGAGCGCTTATGTACAGGGTGAAACGCACGATGAAGAGCTTAAAGAAAATCAGCTTAAAGCCATTAAGCACCAGTTGATTGAGCACATTAGCAATCCTGATCGGTCTTAAACTCGCGGGGTGAGCGAGACGCTGGCATGCTGCAAGATAGCGCTGGATCAACGGGTAACTTTGCCGCCCGTTCACAAAAAGCGATGAGATTTTATTTAATTCATAAGCCTGATCCCAATCTCCGGTTAGGTAGAGGTCAAGACTGGGTATAACAAGAAAATCCTTCTGATCAGATACCCATGAGATTTTTCTCTGTCTTGCCGAGGTCGATGGCTGCGATCGCAGCATTGTCGCTAGCGGCCTGTAGTTCAGCGGTCCCAACCGTCACTGTTTCTATCAGCGCTAGTCCCTCTACTTCGGCAGCGAATCCTGCTAACAACGTTGAAGCTAAAGTCACGGCTGTGACCCGCACGAAAGCGGCTCTAGATCCCGGTGAATATTGCTATGAGGCAAAAACAGACACCCTCGATGCAGCAGTCCGCCTCACCATCGCAGCAAATGGCCAAGTGACAGGGGATGGCAGCGCCACCATTCAAGATGAGGCCAACAGTTACTATTCGTCTTACACGCAGGTTCTATCGGGTAGCCTCAATGGCGACGAGTTGGCATTAGACGTGAGTACAGCGATTGAGTACGACCTCCAGACCGCTAGCGAAACCTGGACTCTAGACGGCGATCGCCTGACAAATGGTAGAGAAACTTTTAGCTTAGTTGAGTGCGCCGCCGTCAACGATCGGTTTGCCGCCACGACGGGCACAGAAGCAGAAGATTTGGAGTCAGCGACCCCCAATGGCTCCCGCAAACGGGTAGAATTTGCCCCCGGCACTAGCAGCACGGTTGTGAGTAATGCCGTGTTGCGGGGCGATCGGGATGTATATTTGCTAGGAGCCGCCGCCGGACAGGTGATGGTACTCTCCATCACCGCTCTGGAAAATAATGCTGTCTTTGATGTGGTAGCTCCGAATGGGAACGTCCTAGCGCAAGAAAGCACTGAGCAAACAGTAACGTTGCCCATTGCTGGAGACTACCAGGTGATTGTCGGGGGCACCCGAGGCAACGCCAGCTATGACTTGACTATTGCTATCCGCTAGGGGCGCTAGCCGATGATGGCTTCTTCTCATGCAGAATCAGGCGGTTGCCATCTAGGTCATAGGCATATACCTCTCTGCCATGGGATGGAGCCATCACCTTGCCCAACATAGGGCGATCGCCGGGTGTCATGGACAGTGCTGCATAAGCCGCTTCGACCGCTGTCATCGCCTGCTCCAGATGTTCTACTTCCAAGCACAGACTCATCCCCCCACTAGAGAGTGCCATCCACTCAGCAGCTTGGTTTAACGGCGGCTGAAATATACCTAGACATAGACCAGGAAGCTGAAATTCTGCATATCGATTCGGCAGATAGAGAACAGGAGGGAACCCCAAAAGATGGGTATAGAACTCAACTAAAACATCGAGCTTTAGACTTGCCAATGTAACAAAGGAACCAGTCAGATTAAGCCCCATCAACTCACCACCTAGACAGTTTTTTCGACACCAACCCGCTGGCTCAGACCCAAGCAAAACCAGAGCTTTCGCAGCCTAAGTTGTTAGACAGGGGTGATATTTAATCTAGTTTAAAATTGGAAATATCAAGAAAAGCTAGCTGGTGGTGACTGCCTGCTCAATCCTTTGCCAGAAAGCTAGTGGGACAAAATTGAACGTTGACCTCAATTTTATTTTTCACGGTGAATTAGCTGTGATGTTTAAGTTTTTTATACTTTATTCAGTTTGGTTGACGAAAGCAGATAGCAGTGTTAATTTATGGGTGACTACTTCTAGTAAGTCGGCCTAGTCTAAATTTGCCTGTGTAAATGCTGCCAGACTGATGTTACATCTACTACAAGCATCAGGCAAAGATAGAGCGGAGGAACCAAATTTTGGGGCGTGTCTTTCAAAAGGTAGAGTGTGAAGGTTCTAGAGTGGCGTTTAATTAGATAGCAGCTCTTTAATCTTTGCTCGTTTTTTGTCATAAAGAGGGGCACCTCTCAGCCCTAGCCCGTCAGCTAACTCCGTCGGCATTGAGAGGAGACTGAAGATATAGCTTTGATCAGCATTTGATATCTTTCAGTATCCTCAGATTGGTAGGCGCACGTGAGCCGCTGTGGCTCTCAGGCGAGCTGTTCTACCGTTGTGCGATCGCTCTGAGGAATCACCCATGCTTTTTCCCCTGCTGGTTTCTGTACAGCTACCTGTTTTATTTCTGTATGTTGCACAGATCACTAGAGGTGTCCTAAAGCACGGTTCCTGTCGCTTTGGCGCGCTATCGTGTGCGTATCATAGGTCTAGGCGAACGTGCACCGGGCACCATGTTGCTTCAAGGTTGAACGGCTGCATCCGAATAGGCGGCTGCCAATCGAGTTATTCCTCTCACGCTTTTTCTCCTCACTCTTAAAGTCACCGTTGCATAGCGCTATTCCCAAAGTCAGACTACTGGCTTGGCTTAGCGCTTTTAATGCTTATTGCAGGTTTTTCCAACAATCTGCGGTAGTCAAGTCAGCCACGAATTGAGCTGATTTGACTGATGTGACCGTTGATGTCTTATTCCGTTTTTTGCATGAGGGTCAGTACCGTGAAAATCAAATCCATGCTGGTGCGTCTACAGAATGCCTTGGGTCAAACCAATATAATTGAGCAAATGGTGCTGTCGGCGGGTTCTGACAGCTTAGAGTCTGCTGAAACCAAGTCTGAGCAGACCGTAAACTTGGTAATCGGCTATAACGGGTCGTCCAATAGCCAGATTGCGCTAGATCTAACCCTTTGGATTGCTCATCAAACTCGATTGGCAACTCAAAAACAGGTGATGGTACATGTGGTGTACGTCATTGATCGCCATTTCAATGAGCCGGTTGTCAATCTCTCTCCCTTAGTCAGAGGGCGATCGACTCGACGCCGCTCCGCTAGCAGTGGCTCAGTTCCTGAAACAATGACCGCAACCCTCTCTCGCATCGAACTTGATTCTGGCGACCTCTACCCGGATGACCACGCGCTCGAAACCTGCTTAAGTCGCTGCGAACCTGTTTCTACTAAATTGTCTACTAGCCTGCTAGAACAGGCTGATGCCATCTTATGGCAGGCGCGCTGTTTAGCAGAAGAATGGCGGGGTTCCCTAGAAGCCCATTTGCGATTTGGCAAGACGGCTGAAGAGCTAAGTGCCGTGGCTGAGTCGATGGGGGCTGATTTGTTGCTGTTGGGCTGTAGCTCTGACCAGCACATCCTGGTGCAGCAGCTGGCACCCGCGTTTCCTTGCCCAATTCTCGGCATTCCCATCCAGCTAGAAGGAATTTAGACCGCTGCCTGCATGAAGCTTATTTTTCTCGGAACTCCTCAATTTGCGGTGCCCAGCTTAGAGCGGCTGCTGTCGCAACCCGGCATAGACGTGCTAGGTGTGGTCACGCAGCCCGATAAGCGGCGGGGGCGGGGGAATGAGTTAGTCCCGTCGCCGATCAAAGCGATCGCCCTTCAGCATCAAGTGCCGATGTGGCAGCCCCGTCGGATTAAAAAAGATTCTGATACATTAGATCGACTCCGAGCGGCTGAGGCAGATGCATTTGTGGTGGTGGCCTACGGGCAGCTGCTGTCCCAAGATATTCTCGATCTGCCCCGCCTAGGCTGCATTAATGCCCATGGCTCCCTGTTACCCAAATACCGGGGGGCTGCACCCATCCAGTGGAGCCTATATCACGGTGAAGCCGAGACGGGCGTAACGACGATGTTGATGGATGCGGGGATGGATACGGGCGCAATGCTGTTAAAGGCCACCCTACCCATTGGCTTATTAGACAACGCGCTCGATGTCGCCAAATCGCTGGCTGTGCAGTCAGCAGATTTGCTGGTCGAGACGCTGCTGGGGTTACAGAACCACAGCCTCTCGCCTATGCCCCAGAACCCTGAACAAGCTACCTATGCACCGCTGATCAAAAAAGCAGATTATGCACTGGATTGGGCTAGAGGGGCGATCGCCCTCCACCACCAAGTGCGGGGGTTTTACCCCAACTGTACAGCCACATTCCGAGACCAGCCGCTGAAAGTTTTGGCCACTGTACCGTTAGGCCGAGTTGAACTGGCGCAGCTCCCGGCTAGCTTACAAGCTCAACAATCCGATTGGGCAATCTATCTCGACACCGACGCGGCTCCTGGCAGCGTCGTCGGCCTCCTGAAAGCCCAAGGTCCCCTCGTCCAGACGGGCGACGGACTACTGCTGCTGCACGAAATTCAGCTGGCTGGAAAACGCGCCCAGTCGGGTTGGGACTTTGTCAATGGCATGAGGCTGGCAGTGGGAGACGTAATTGGCAGCGGGGTTTAGCAGGTCAAAGGCTGGTTTAGATGGCGTCTAGCTCAGTCGAGCCGTACATTCCAAAATCATTTGCTGATTCACTAACGCATGGGGCTGAATTTTTACGGCGCGACGAAACGCCTGAATCGCGACGATATGCTGCCCCAGAGCCGCATAGGACAGACCCTGGCCATGCAATGCCCCAAAGTGAACTGGGTTGAGGGCGATCGCCTGCTCACAATCTGTCAAAGACTTTTGGTATTGACCCCGAATATAGTAGAGCACCGCGCGTCGATTCCAGGCTTCGGCAAAATCTGGCTGTTCTTCAATAATGGCCGTGAGCGATTCTTCTGCCTGAGCAAATTCGCCCGCATCAATCATGGCCTGACATCGTTCGAGTAACTCCAGCCCGTACATCCCTTTTTGGGTAAACCACAATCGCCAAAGTTCTGTTGTTGCAGCATCTCGCACTCCCTCGTCTGGATTCTTCAGTTTTTCCAAAAGCGAGCTAATTCGCGTGTTATCCATAGGAAAAGCAAGGTTAGTGGGGCTAACAGATCGGACTTCAGGTGACACATCCTCAGGAGCAGCGGATCGACTATCTTGACTACATGACTAGCTTGACTACATAACATAAACTTACTAACAAACGTGCAACACCTGCTCAATACTGTTATCCTGCATTTTTCAACTTTTGTCCTGCATGGTTTTGGGGTCTCCGGACATGCTCTGGGTCGCTAAAGTCAGTAATCGGTACTATTAATGGACACAGCGTAGCTCTAGCGTATTTTTTCTAATGGTGTTTTCATCAGCATATCGGGCTAGTTGCCTAAGTATCCTCTCGCTCTAGAGAGATATAATTAGCACAGGGGTAAGCACAGAGACAGAATTAAGCCGATTCTAATGTCTTCATGATCTCACGTCATGATTTCAGTCGCCTAGATGCCTAGTCTTGGCGATCGCCTCTTCTCGGTAAGATGCCAGTTTGAATAATGCGTTCCACCCCTCTTAAATCTGTTACGAGCTGAGTGCCAGCGGTCGTATTTTGCAGCCATTGCCCTGCTTTTTTCAAAGGAAGGCCAATGGTGCGCTGCAAGACCTGCAGCACTGCCCAGCCTAGGCCGCTGCACAAAAAGGCTTGCCATGCACTTAGATTCAAAACAGCTTCCATCCCGGTTAAGAATGATAAAAAGCTCCAAATTGAGAGCAGGATGGAAATAGGTACGCCCAGATACGGGGCAGCTATCAGGAAACTCAGCAGCTGGGGGGCATAGGCCAGCCCCAAAATGCTGCCAATTTGTCTCCAGTTTGAGTTGGGTTCAAAGGCCAAGTCATAGGCCAGCCGAGTGCTGATTGCCCAAAACACCCATCCCACCACAAATAAAATGGCAGAGAGAAAAAGGCTTAAAATGAAGCGGAAGGGGCGCACCCGGTTGACAAATAAGATGATCCCCTGGCCAACCGCATTGGAAAACCCAGCCGCTAAGGTAATCAGCAGGGCGACCCACTCTTGCTGCGGCAGGGTTTGGAGCAGGCGGAAGGTATCGGGGTTGAGGGCGATCGCCCCACCTACCAGCTGCCAAACATGATTAAATGCACTGTCTTCCATCGGTCAACGTCGCCCCAACTGTTTAATCTTTCTGAAGGGAGGTCAAGGGAAAAGCGCTACTGGAGCCATTCCGCTATCCTAGTAAGGGGAGTACAGCCATCATCAGAATTCGTCGCTCTACTCGTTAAGCCAGCCTCGAACTTCTACCTATGCTCTATACATCTGGAGAACACTGGAGACCCAAATGTTCAGCTTGCCCCCATTAAATGATCACAACTTACCCTATCCCGACACGCTCCATCCAATCATTGTTCATTTTGTGATTGCGATGGCGCTGTTTGCCTTTGTTTGTGATGTAATTGCCTACTTTAGCCACAACAGCCGCCTATACGAGGTGAGCTGGTGGAACTTATTTTTTGCCACGCTCTCCATTTTCGTGGCAATTATTTTTGGCCAAATAGAAGCCGGATTGTCGGAACCCTATGATGCGGTAGAACCTGTGCTAAACCTGCACACCATTATTGGCTGGTCGCTATCGGCAATTTTGGCGGGGATGACCGCTTGGCGCTTTATTTTGCGATCGCGTGATCCCAATAGTGTACCCATTCCTTACCTGGGAGCTGGGGTGCTCTTGACCAGCCTAGTCGTGTTCCAGGTGTATTTGGGCGATAAATTGGTTTGGGTTTACGGGTTACACTCCGTACCTGTGGTAAAAGCCATTAGAGATGGAGTATTGTAATGAACCCTGAGCTGATTGATCAACTGGGATCACAACTGGGCGCAAATGGGTTGCCCTACACCATTCCCATTCATCCCAACCTGGTACATATTACCCTGGGCCTGTTTATCATTGGGATCGCGTTTGACTTTGCCGGGGCGTTTTTCCCATTGGAGCGATCGCTGCTCAAAATGCTGTCGCTCAACGCGGTGCGCTCTAACTTTTTTGATGTCGGCTGGTACAACGTTTTGGCATCGGCGATCGTCACCTTCTTTACTGTCGCCGCAGGGTTCTACGAAATGCTGCTGGCAGAACCATCACCCGAAATCAAAAGCTCCTGGGGGTTAACCGCGCTACCCACCATGCTGCTGCATGGAGTAGGCGGGGTCTTGCTTTTGGCCTTGATAGTGGGGATGGCCGTATGGCGAGGGTTTCAGCGCTATAGATGGCGTAAAGATATATCCCGGCAGGTGCAGTGGAGCTACCTATTTGCAGGCGTTGCGGTGCTGGGTGTGATGTTTGTCCACGGGACGCTAGGGGCACACCTTGGAGGTGAGTTTGGCGTCCACATTACAGCAGACAATCTGCTGCGCTATGGCGAAGACCCCAATCTGCTGCTGAAATAACCCAGCCCCAGAGCTGATCTAGCTGATCTATGAGAGCTGATTTATGAATGTCAAAGCCATTTTACTGCTGGTCGTTCTGGTAAGCGTATCAGTCTTGACAAGCCTGTGGATGGGGCAGCAAGCCTACACGTGGCTGCCACCGCAAGCGTCTGCCGAGTCCAAGCTGGTGGATGACCTGTTTAGTTTTCTCGTTGTCCTGGGGTCATTTATTTTTCTGGGAATTACTGGCACCTTGCTGTACACCATGCTGACCCAGCAAGCCAGTCGATTTGACCTCAGCGATGGGCCTCCCCTTGAAGGCAGCGTCACCCTAGAAGTAGTGTGGACGGTGATCCCCGTGCTGCTGGTATTTTGGATTGCAGTCTACAGCTACCAAGTCTATCAACAGATGGCCGTACGCGGCCCAATGGATGTAGTGCACATGCACATGGGGACGCCGTCTGCCTATGCCGCCGCTGCCGATGCTGAACCGATCGAAGAGATTGACGTGCTGGCCAAACAGTGGGCGTGGGCGTTCCACTATCCCCATCAAAACGTAACGACTAGCGAACTTCACCTGCCCGTCGATCGGCGGGTGCGGCTATCGATGACCTCAGAAGACGTGATCCACGGCTTCTACATTCCGGCTTTCCGGCTGAAGCAAGACATCTTACCAAAACGCACCATCGAGTTTGAATTTACACCCGTGCGTGAAGGCAAATATCGGCTCGACGATTCGCAATTTAGCGGTACCTACTTCGCTGTGATGCAGGCCGATGTGCTGGTAGAGTCTCCTGAGCACTACAGCCAATGGTTGACTACGGTTGCAAAGGGCGATCGCGTCCCCGCCTCCAACTCCGCCTACACCGAATACAATACCCGCCAAGAAAAAGGCATTCGTCCTGGCTGGCCAACGATTAAGCCAGCCGCTCCACCACTCGTAAACCAAGGATGAAGAATGATTGAAAGCATCAGCATTGCGCCTGAGCAGTCAAAGCACGAACCTCCTACAGGGTGGCGACGCTATTTTAGTTTCAGCACCGACCATAAGGTGATTGGAATTCAGTATCTAGTCACCTCCTTTGCGTTCTTTTTAATTGGCGGCTTGCTGTCTATGGTCATGCGCGCCGAGCTGATCACCCCAGAGTCGGATCTGCTCGATCGCAGCCTATACAACAGCATGTTTACCATGCACGGCACCATCATGATCTTCCTGTGGATCTTTCCGTCCTTGGTGGGGCTAGCCAACTACCTGGTGCCGCTAATGATTGGCGCACGCGATATGGCCTTTCCGCGCCTCAATGCGGTAGCCTTTTGGCTGGTGCCTGTCTTTGGTATTTTGCTAATGTCAAGCTTCTTTTTACCCGGCGGCACCGCTCAAGCGGGGTGGTGGTCTTATCCACCCGTGAGCACCCAAAACCCAACCGGAAATCTAATTACAGGTGAGGCCGTCTGGATTTTGGCCGTGGCCATTTCTGGCGTGTCGTCCATTATGGGCGCAGTTAACTTTGTCACCACCATTGTGCGGATGCGCGCACCGGGAATGACCTATTTTCGGATGCCTGCCTATGTGTGGGCAGTACTCAGCGCTCAGTTAATTCAGCTGGCGGCATTACCTGCCCTCACCGCAGGAGCCGTGATGCTGCTGTTTGATGTCGTAGCAGGCACTGCATTTTTCGATCCCGAGCGGGGCGGCAATCCAGTCTTGTTTCAGCATTTTTTCTGGTTCTATTCCCATCCCGCTGTGTATGTGATGGCGTTACCTGCCTTCGGTATTTTTTCCGAAATTCTGCCGGTCTATGC
Source organism: Thermoleptolyngbya sp. (assembly GCA_043752545.1). Taxonomy (GTDB): domain Bacteria; phylum Cyanobacteriota; class Cyanobacteriia; order Elainellales; family Elainellaceae; genus CASBQJ01. Next base: position 3,682 of record JAYUYI010000810.1, on the reverse strand, counting down.
GCGCAAGCCGCTGTTTGGCTACAAGGTAGTGGCGGTTTCTTCGCTGTTGATCTCTGTCGTCAGTGTGTTGGTGTGGGTTCATCACATGTATGCCAGCGGCACGCCCGGTTGGATGCGGATGTTGTTTATGTTTTCGACCATGTTGGTTGCAGTTCCCACAGGAGTGAAAGTATTTGCCTGGGTAGCAACCGTATGGCGCGGCAAGCTGCGGCTAGATACACCCATGCTGTTTTGTTTGGGCGCGATCATCATGTTTGTCTTCGCGGGTATCACAGGCGTGATGCTAGCATCGGTGCCCGTTGACATTCACGTGAACAATACCTACTTCGTGGTTGGTCATTTCCATTACATCGTGTATGGCACGATCACGATGGCAATGTTTGCCGCTTTATATCACTGGTTCCCCAAAATCACTGGGCGAATGTATTACGAAGGCTTGGGTAAGCTGCACTTTGTCTTGGCCTTTGTCGGTACCAACCTGTGTTTCTTACCCATGCACCTAGCGGGTTTGCATGGTATGGTGCGTCGGGTATCGTCGTATGATCCAGAGTTTGCCTTTTCCAATGTGCTAGCTAGCCTAGGTGGATTTTTATTGGGAATGTCTACCCTGCCGTTTATTTTGAATATGGTGGGTGCCTGGGTGCAGGGCAAACAAGCGCCTGATAATCCCTGGCGGGCGATTGGGTTGGAGTGGATGGTGTCTTCCCCGCCACCTGTCGAAAATTTTGAAGAATTACCGATTGTGATATCGGGACCTTATGGGTATGGCAAGTCGGAACCGTTGGTGTCTAACGAAGCGGCTTTAAAGCCGCACTAGTGATTAGCAGCTTTGATCAGCAGCTCTAATTAGCAGCTTTGATCAGCACATTGGATTAGCGCAATTTGAACGCAATTTGAACACGTGAGCGAGACGCTCACACTTTCCTTTCCTATTCTCCATTCCTTTGCTTCCCATGGATAGCTCAATCACGTCCGAACAGTCGATCCAGCCCGCTCTCGCAGACGTTGCCCATGACCATGAAGCACACGACCATGCCGGCAACAGCATGTTTGGCTTCATCGTGTTTCTGTTATCGGAAAGTGTGATCTTCCTCAGCTTTTTTGCTGGGTACGCCATGATTAAACTCACCACTCCCGACTGGCTACCGCCCGGTGTGGAAGGGTTGGAGGTTAGCGCCCCCACGATTAACACGATTGTGTTGGTATCAAGCAGCTTCGTAATTTATTTTGCTGAACGGGCGCTGAAGCAAAATAAGCTAGTTCAGTTTCGACTGCTGTGGCTGCTCACAATGGCGATGGGCACCTATTTTTTAGTGGGTCAAGCGATCGAGTGGCGTGGTCTTCAGTTTGGTTTGACCACTGGAATTTACGGTGGCCTATTTTACTTGTTGACGGGGTTCCACGGCCTGCATGTGCTAATTGGCATCCTATTACAGGGGATCATGCTGGGGCGATCGCTAATTCCCAATAACTATGCGAATGGGCATGTGGGTGTAGATGAAACATCCCTGTTTTGGCACTTTGTCGATGTGATTTGGATTGTGCTGTTCTGCTTGATTTATCTTTGGCAGTAACGTCTTCCTCGCACCTGTTCAGTTCAGCAAAACTTCCTACATTTCTGGTCAAGAGTTTCTGGTTAAGAGGAAAACTCAAATGATTATTGATGATGCATACTACGACATAATTATCATTGGGACAGGTGCTGGCGGCGGCACATTGGCCTATAAGCTGGCAGCTAGCGGCAAAAAAATTCTGATCCTGGAACGGGGCAATTTTATGCCCCTAGAAGACCAAAACCGCAGCAATATCGACATCTTTAAAAAAGAGCGATATCGTGCGCCAGAACAATGGTATGACCTATCTGGCGAACCGTTTTCGCCTCAGACCAACTATGCCGTTGGTGGCAATACCAAAATTTATGGAGCGGCGCTGCTGAGACGGCGGGAACGAGACTTTGAAGCGGTTACCCATCAAGTCGGCATTTCTCCAGAATGGCCGCTGAAGTACAGCGACTTTGAACCCTATTACACCGCAGCAGAACAGCTCTACAAAGTGCATGGTCACTTGGCCGATGATCCCACCGAGCCACCCCACAGCACCGCATATCCCTACCGGGCGATCGCCCACCAACCGCAAGTTGCAGAGATGGTAGAGGCGATCGCCCAACAGGGACTGCATCCCACGTTGATCCCACTCGGGCTAACACTGCGCACAGATGACCCCACCAATGACTCCGAGGTCAGTAGCATTACACCAGCACTAGAGTTTCCGAACGTAACGCTAAAAACCAATGCCAAAGCGCTGTACCTGCATACCAATGCGTCGGGGCGCACCGTGAAAGCCTTACAGGCAGAGGTGGATGGCAAGCCCCAGCTATTTTTGGCCGATATTGTGGTGGTGGCCTGCGGTGCCGTCAACTCAGCGGCGCTGCTGTTGCGATCGGCCAACGAAGCGCATCCTACCGGGCTAGCCAATAGTTCTGACCAGGTGGGGCGCAATTTAATGAAACACCTGATTTCATCGGTGGTGCAGCTTAGTCCTCCCAACTCTGGCGATTTTCAGCGTAGCGTCAGCGTCAACGATTTTTATTGGGGCGAACCCGACTTCCCTTACCCCATGGGACACATTCAAAATACAGGCGGACTGTTTCAAGACGTGATTTTTGCAGAATCGCCTCCAATTTTGTCAGTTTTAGGCAAATTTATGCCCGGTTTTGGTTTGAAGCAGTTGGCAACTCACTCCATTGGCTGGTGGGTACAAACAGAAGATTTGCCTAGCCCCACTAATCGGGTGCGGCTGGTGGGGGAGAAGCTGTATGTGGAGTACACGCCCAACAATACTGAGGTACATGAACGCCTCATCTACCGCTGGACAGAGGTATTAAAAACTGCTGAAAAGTCGATTAAAAGCTCGCTTTGGCAACGCAGCGGTCTCCATCCGCACGGCGAAGTGCCGCTGCAAGTAGTGGCGAACCAGTGCGGCACCTGTCGGTTTGGCGAAGACCCCGCTACTTCTGTGCTCAACCTCGACTGTCGCGCTCACGATGTCGATAATCTTTACGTCGTAGACGGCAGTTTCTTTCCATCTAATGCTGGCGTCAGTCCGGCGCTGACGATTATTGCTAATGCGCTGCGTGTGGGCGATCGCCTACTTGAGCGCTTGAAATAACAACAGATCACACGGCCTGCTGAAGGAGATGGGGCGATCGCCTCATCTCTTTGTGGAATAATCGTTTGTTAGGTAGGCGATCGCATTTTCCATTTCTGAGTATCCGTTTGTTAGGCGGGCGATCGCAAATTCCATATCGGCAACCTCATTGGCTTCCGGTTCGTCAACACAGTCGGTAGATGGCGGGGTGCCGTTGGCACAGCGGAGCCGCTTGGTTTGCCATCAGAAGTCTTGATAGTATTTAGTATATGGACAGAATCGCGTCTGCCGTAATTGCCATTTTGGACATATAGACAGCTATGATTCTGCCTATATGCTGGGTGTACGGCCAGACGTGATTCTGCCTACATAACCTGTCTGGGATTGTTAGACCGATCGGATCAGCCTACAAACAAGTTAGACCGCTAGATCTCGGCTAAGAGGGTGTTTGAAAAGTTCTGAGGGGTCAAATTTTATGCCAACCGCCTCACCATAATACGGATCATCGCCAGGTAAATAAAGGTCTCCGATGTTT
>JAYUYI010000809.1:0-2484 GCA_043752545.1 Thermoleptolyngbya sp. | reverse complement strand
ATGGCGTTCATTGTTGTGCCTACACCCACTTCACCTAGACTCATCCTCTTTCAAACAGGTGCTTCTATGTCTGTATACTGCGTAGCCAATCCAAATTTATAATTGCTGCACTCATATGCGAAATATGACTTTGCGACTCCAGGCGTGCGAACATACGCAAATGTCGTTTTCTTGGTAAAAAATCTACAAAATGATTATTGGACAAGCCTTTCAGGTTGTTTTTGCTAAGCGAAATCTACCTATAAATCGCGACATCTACGGTGCGAACGTACAACAACTGTACGTCCGCACCGTAGATGTCGCAATTCGCAGACTAATGTCGCGTTTGACTGAACTGGCGTTATTTGATCAGTTTCTGGACAAAGCCCAGTTTTTTGGCATAGGGAGCATAGCGCCAATCTAAGTCAAATCGGAAGAACTTGTGCAGTACACTCTTGAAGTGGGAAAAGGTATCAAAGCTGGCTTTGCCATGATAGCTGCCCATGCCGCTAGACCCTACGCCGCCAAACGGCAGCCTCGGTTCAGCGGTCTGTAGAATCACATCGTTGATGCATACGCCACCCGACGAGGTGCGATCTAGAATGTGCTGCTGGTAGGCGCGATCGCGTGAGAAGACATAGAGCGCCAGCGGTTTTGGGCGTTGGGTCACTTGAGCGATCGCCTGATCCACCGTGTCATAGTCCAGTACAGGCAGAATGGGGCCAAAGATTTCTTCCTGCATGACAGGCGCGTCGAAGGCCACTTGATCGAGCACGGTGGGGGCAATGTAGCGATCGCCCGCGTTGGTTTCGCCGCCGACCAATGGTGTGCCACTAGATAACAGGTTAGCTACGCGCTGGAAGTGGCGATCGCTCACTATGCGGCCATAGTCGGGGCTAGTGGCCGGATCATCCCCATAGAATTCGTGAACGGTGGTGCAAATGGCCTCTAGCAATGCCGGTTTAACCCGTCGATCAACTAGGAGATAATCTGGCGCAATGCAGGTTTGGCCTGCGTTCACAAACTTGCCCCAGACAATGCGCTGAGCTGCCTTTTTCACATCAATATTGGCATCTACAAAGCAGGGGCTTTTGCCGCCTAGCTCTAGAGTTACGGGAGTTAGGTGCTGGGCTGCCGCCTGCATCACTAGTTTGCCAATCTCTGCACCGCCCGTAAAAAAGATGTGATCCCACGGGTTGGCCAGCAGCGCTTGACTCGTGTCTACACCACCCTCCATGACGGTAATGTAGGCGGGGTCAAAGGTGGCTGCAATCAGGGTGGCGATCGCCCGTGAGGTGTGGGGTGCCAGTTCCGATGGTTTGAGTACAGCACAGTTGCCTGCCGCGATCGCCCCTACCAACGGCGACAGTAACAGCTGCACCGGATAGTTCCACGGGCCAATAATGAGCACTACACCCAGCGGTTCTGGCACAATTTGGCCAATCGACGGAAACTGCATCAGCGACGTAAACACCCGCTTAGGCGTTGCCCAGCGCTGCACATGCTGAATGGCATAGTCAATTTCTAGCAGCACCCCAATTTCAAAAACATGAGACTCAAAAATAGGACGCCCTAGGTCTTTTTGGACAGCCGCGCTTAAATCGGCCTGATGCGTTTTGACGGCCTGTTTTAGCTGTTTTAGTTGCGCTAGCCGAAAGGCCACAGCTCGCGTGACTCCAGTCGCAAAAAAGGCACGCTGCCGCTCCAGCAAGGTCTCTATGTCGTGGCTGATGAGTTGCACCATCTGTCTTGTTACTCCTAACCGTTAGCGTCATGTCAATTCATGGTATAGCGTTTGACTCAGCTCAACCACTGGAGAACAGCGATTACTGGCTCGGACTGGCGAGGCAAGGATTCGGGTGCGGCTTCAGCGATCGCTCGACCAAGCCGCTCAATTTCCTGTCACTATGCCTCAGCTAATTGTCACTATGCCTCAGCTAACTGAGCAGTTACAGCAAAATGGCATCTATCGTCATCCAAATAGCTGCTCAACAGTCAGAGCAAATGCCTGGACTATCTCAGATTCAACGCGATCGCTGCCCTTAAACACCCTGTCTTCATAAGCTCCGTCAACCCACTTGCAGACGGTAAGCTGCTGGTCTTGAGGATCAACGATCCAATACTCCAGGATGCGTCGAGCGGCATACTCCGTTCGCTTGTGCCGATAGTCGCGAAGTCGATTTGTGACACCAGGACTCACTACTTCAATGACTAGGGCAGGAGGTGGCAGATCGCGGGTGATTGTTGCCCGTGTTGTTTGTTCTAGGGCAGTCGCCGCTTCTGGTGTCAGAACAATCAGGTCAAGATAGCGTGTATTGGCTAACCGTCCACTGACCTCAATTTCAGAACAATGCAGCCTACAAACTGGCTCAAAGTTGGGAACCTCTGACCTATTGACCCGACACCGGATCGTTTACCATCCAGATCCCCGTAGGAACTGACATACTCAGACCAAAAAGTTAGTGTTCGGAAACGTTCTACCCTTCCTAGTAGTGATGCACTTCA
>JAYUYI010000808.1:0-6315 GCA_043752545.1 Thermoleptolyngbya sp. | reverse complement strand
CGTAAATCTAGCCACTATTCTGTGGGGCAGTCGTCTCGACTGCAAGCAGGCAAGATGCCTGCTCCACGGTTGCCAAACTTCCGCCTTGTTGTACTAGTGAAGGTAAACGCCCATGGATCGAGCAAAGCTACATTGAAACGGCATAAAAATTTCTGGAATCCTAGAGTTAGCGAATCCAAACAAAATTAATCCGCTAAATTGCTCCAATCCCCATTTTTACCGGAACTAAATGCTTAGGGTTTGAATCGTGTCTTTAAAGCAAACTGAAATACGGCTTAGTGCTTTTTACCCAGACAATGTCTCCAGATTGCCCCCCTGACCGGAAAACAGCCTACTAACCTCCCATTATTGGTTGGCCTCCCACTAGATCTGTCTAACCCATTGCTCTAACCAATCGCCATGAACACCCATTCCCGCAGCAGCATCCAATCGGTTTTTCCCAAATTATCCCGGCGCTCAATGCAGGTAATGACTCAAGCGCTTCTGGCGCTGAGCGTGATTATCGGTGGCTTTCCACTGGCTGCGATCGCCCAAGACTACGTTCCGCCCAATCGCGGGCTGCCCGGACGGCGAGAAGGCGGCGGCACCCGGGGCTGTTGGACTAACTCGACGGTAGCGGCTAGCCAGATCAAGCTCACCGCATTGGTTCCCGCTCAAAACTTTGGCTATACCTTACAGGCGTATCCAACTTTTTTGGTTTATGTGCCGCCTTTCTTCGCCGAAAAAGCAGCCGGGGTTGAATTTATCTTGAATGATACTCAAGACAATGAGGTGTATCGCACTACGTTTGAGGCCAATAACACGTCTGGGATTATTCGCCTGAGCCTGCCAACCGATGCCAACCTGCCTCCGCTGGAAGTTGGCAAAGATTATCACTGGAGTTTTGCGCTGGTGTGTGATCTGGCAGATCCATCTGGTAACTTAGTCGTAGATAGTTGGATTCAGCGGACACAGCCTTCAGCCGAACTCACGGCAGCGCTAGGTCAAACGGCGGCTCAAGACCTGCCCGCTCTCTATGCCCGCTCTGGCATTTGGTATGACGCGATCGCCCAACTGACACCGCCCCAAGCGCAACCTAGAAATACGGTGGTGCTATCACAATGGCGTAACCTGCTGAACTCGGTTGGGTTGAATCCCATTGCTAGCGTTCTTAGCCCGTCCTCTCCTAATCCGTCCCGCACCCCTGCCCTCAGGCGGTAGGTGTGGGGTTTAACGATGCTGTTGGATGGTTAAAAAGTAAGCCTCGGGTGCTTTTCAAGCATCCAGCAGCACTCTGCGCCTAACCCAAGGGTTAGGGGTGCTAATAGAAAGTCTGCTAGTTCTCACGTCATGAATTCTCCCCTGCTCAGAGCTTTACCTGCCATAGTCGCTGATCTTCACCCTCGGGGGCATGGCGATCGCGATAAACCAGCTTGAGTTGATAGCCCCGCGACTGGAGTGCGCGCCGTAGTTTGTCGGAAGGATTGAGCAGAAACACTGGGCTAAACCCATCTGCCACGGTTAGCGTGTTGGGCTGTTGGGTAATTTGCAACCGCACATGAGGTGCCAGCTGTCGGCTAAAGGCCAACAGCGCACTGGGATCGCGATCGGCAATCACCAGCGGCGCTTTGGTGCGGTTGATCAACTCGGCAACGGGGATATAATACGAGCTTCTAGCATTTCCCTTGTTCCACCAAACATCGGCTTGAGCGCTGAGCGTGCAGCCAATGATCGCCGCTGTGAGCAAGGCAATGAACCCAACGCGACAGGCTTTTTGCCCCCAGGTGCACGCTGGCACCGCTTGAGTGCCAAACCAGTAGGCAAGGGCGAGCTGCAGCCCAATGTAAGACGGGATCAAATAACGAATGCGCAGGGTGCGGCTTCCTCCCAGCAACACATCAGGCAGCGCCAACGCCAGAAATGGCACCGCTACTAGCAGCACCACAAATAGCCAGATTCGAGTTTCCGTGGTGCGCCACAAAACGTACAGTGCATAGCTCGCCAGCGCCACCACCAAAATATTGGCAGATCCTAGATCTTCACCGACAAAGGAACGGCTGATGCCTAGAAACCAGCGGTTGATCAGTTCTGTGAATGACGTCGCGGATTTTAGAGCATCAGTGGCATCTTCCACCCGGTCAGCATTGTGCAGCAGCAGCAGCAGCCAGGGAACAAAACTGAGTAGCGCTGCCCCCGCCGTCAGCAAGTAGGAGCGGGCGATCGCCCCCACTTGGCCTTTAACCCACAGTGGAACGGTCAGGGCAATGTAGAGAGAGTGGGCGATCGCCACCAGCACAAACAGCAGCTGTGTGTATAGCCCCACCGCCAGACTCAGCGCATACAGCAGCCAGCTAGTAGAGGTATTGAGCCGCACAGCCCGCAGCAACAGCGCCCCCGACGCCAAAATGCACACCGTCCAAAGGCTGTAGGGTCGAGCCTCTTGGGCATAGAGCACATGCAGTGGCGTCACCGCAAATAGCCCCACAACCATCCAGGTGATCCGAGGCGATGCGAATAGTTCATGCCCCAACCAAACGGCACAGGGCAGGGCAAGCAGGCCAAACACAACTGGCAAACTGCGCACAGCGGCCACAGAGCTGCCAAACCAGTTCATCCAGACGCGCGTCAGCCAGAAATAGAGAGGGGCGTGCTCGGCATTGCCCATCAGTGCAGCAGGAGTGCCTGCCCAACCGTGGCGAGTTTCGGGGCGCTGATAGCGCTGAATGGTGTCGGGACTCACAACGGCTCCCGTAAATACCTCGCGGACAAATTCGGTTCTGGTATGCCCCGAGGCGCGCAGTGAAGTCAGCGCTTCGTCCGTCCAATACACCTTTTGGTCGAGATTGACGACGCGGAAAATGATGCCTAAGATGACCAGGGCGATCGCCCCATAGCGCAGCCAAGCTGGGACTGGCGCAGTAGTTTGGCGAGTGGCGATCGCGGGGTGGGTCTCGTTTGCGTTCATGTAGCGTCTGGGTTTTTCTGGCGGGCAGGGCGAGTGTAGAGGGTGTAATCGTCGTTTTGATAGGCGATTGGCAGATCTAGCTGGGGGGCTCGTTCTGCCAGAAAATAGCGAGCTTTATATTTGCGCATTAGGGCGATCGCCTGCGGGGTCGTCAGTTCTTCGTAGCCCTGGATCATCCGTCGCTGAATCGCCAAACTATTGTCGGCGGTGCGGCTAATGTTGACCCATGGATCGATGCTGCCGCTGAGGTCAGATAGGCGAGTAATCCATTCGGCGATGCCTTCTGCTGTCGGCGGAACTAGCTTAAACTTGGCCACCGTCGCCCGTTCTGCCAGCCAGTGAAAGTTATCTAGCTCGACTGGTGAGGTCACGAAAATCGCATCTCGGCGCGTGCGTTTACGAATCCACTCACCGAGGTCTTTGGCTTCGCTGCTGACGCGTTGCGCGTTGCTCGGAAATTTTTCCAGGGCAATCGCCTGTTGGCTGAAGGCAACGGCTTGGAGCACACAGGTTAAGGTCAAGATGACCAGGCACAGCCTCACCAATAGCGGACGCGATCGCCAGTGTTCACAGGCTTGCTCGAGTGCGCAGCAGACCAATAGCCACGCCGTCAGCGGCAGCATAATATCACCAAACCGGAAGGGATAATATTGCAGAAACTTGCCCTCTATGTCCACCGGAGCCAGCAGCACCCCCACTGCAAACGGGATCAGGCTAACCAAGGCAAAGGCAGCCAGACCCATCCGTGCTAGGTGCTGGGGCGATCGCTCCTGCCCTTGGCTCCAGGCCATCCGCCGCAGAGCATAGATGCTGCCCAACAGCAGCCCCAGCAGCAGCAAGGGTTTAATCCACCAGCCAACCGTCCAAGCCAGCGGATTGAGATGGTGCGGCGTGCGAATAAAGACATAGACAACCGACGGCAAAAACCTGCCCGGTGGCGCATCGGTCGTGAGCTGTTGCCACACGGGCTGATAGGCAAATGCCGCACCCACCGCATAGGTCAACAGCATGAGTCCCACCTGGCGCAGATGGCGCAACAAATCGCGTTGCCACAGCACCAGCCACCCCAGCATGGTCAAGAAAGCCCAGCCCCCCACCAGCGTATGAAACGACGTAGCCAGACCCAGCAACAGCCCCGCCCCTAGCAGCCGCCCTTCTAGCAACAGGCCGATGGCAAAGAAAATGCAGGTGTAGGCCGGAATTTTGGGTTCAATCCCACCAAACAGCCATTCTCGAGCCACGGTGCCCTGTGCCCCCGCTGCGCCACTAGTGCCCGTGTTGACGTAAAGGAAGAGGGCGATCGCCAGCATCAACAGCGGGAAACTAAGCTTGAGCCGCCGACTCAAAAACAGCAGCGCCGCCGACAGCGCCGTATAGCCCAGCAGCCGTCCTACAATCGACGTGGTTAAGAAGCCCCAGGCATCGGCCATTCTGCCAAACACCGCAATAAAGGGGACGCGATAGCCTGCAGGTTGGTTGAGGTACCAGTCGCGCGCAATCCAGTCCACGTTAATGTGCTGACGAGCAAAAGGCAGGATATTGGTTTCATTGACCAGCCCCATGTTGCTCGTCAACAAACAGCGCAGGCTAATAAACGCCACCATGATCAGCACGGGCAACCAAACGCCCTGGAATGCGTCTCCCTTAACCAGTCGGTTGTAATTCAGCCTCTTCATAGGGATAGGTCTAGGGATAGGTCTCTATACAGGGGAGCCGATCTGAACAGGGGAGCCGATCTGAGTCGGGGCGAATCGGATTGGTCTTGTCTTCGTCCGGATTCAGGGTAGCGATTTTCTTACCTAACCCGTTGTGCAACGTTCCCGAACCACCCTCACCCCAACCCCTCTCCCAAGAAGGGAGAGGGGCTAAAGGCAGGCTCGGTTCCCCTTCTCCCCTTTTGGGAGAAGGGGCTAGGGGATGAGGGCTGTCTTAAAGCTGCACATTGCGTTACCTGGAAACTGTCTAAGTCTAAGGTACTATGTACACTACTCTATGTAGCTCAGCAACTCTGGGTAGCTCAGCAACGTTTTATCAATCCTTATGCTCACGTCTCGCGTGCATCCTTTTCTGTTAAGCCCGGTCGATAAAGCTCCGCGATCGCAGACTCTATTCTGGTTTGGCCTCAGCCTTGGCGTGGCGTTTTTGTTTGCTGTGCCCGCGCTGCAACAAGCCTTTAGCAGTGATTATGTGGTGCAAGATGATGCCCGCCAGCATGTGTTTTGGATGATGCGGTTTCGTGACCCGGAGCTATTTCCAGGCAACCTATACGCCGACTATTTCCAGGCGGTGGCTCCCTGGGGATACACGACGTTCTACCGCGTGTTTGCCATGCTGGGTCTAGACCCAATGCTGCTGAACAAGCTGCTGCCGCCGATCTTGGCCATGGTCGCAACTGGGTTTTGCTTTGGCACGGTGTTGCAGATTTTGCCAATTCCGCTAGCGGGCTTTCTGGCATCCTTTCTGCTGAATCAAACCTGGTGGATGAAGGACGATATTATTTCGGGGACGCCCGTCGCCTTTGTTTACCCAATTTTTCTAGCGTTTTTATATTTTTTACTGAGGCGATCGCTCCTACCCTGTCTGGCAGCGATCGCCCTCCAGGGGTTATTCTATCCCCAAGTATTATTTATTATCTGCGGCATTTTGCTGATCCGGCTGCTCTGCTGGGATGGCACATTGCCCCGCCTCACGCGCGATCGCTGGCACTACAAGGTGGCGATCGCCGGACTTGTCGTGGCCTTCTTGGTGCTATTGCCCTATGCCCTGCGCAATCATGGCTTTGGCCCAACGGTAACTGGTGCCACTGCGCTGACCATGCCCACCTTTTGGGAAGATAAATGGTCCGAGTTTTATATCTTTGATCAAGTCGAATATTACTTACGCTACTGGCTCTGCGGTAGGCGAGCAGGCATGATGCCCCAAGAGTGGTGCACGGTAGATTACGGTGCCCTGAATCTGCTGTCTCCTGACCAGAGCGACCCGACTGTGCCGCGTGTTTTCTTATCGCGAGTGCTGTTTGGCCTGCCGCAGGTGCTGTTTGGCCTATTGCTACCGCTCGTTTTGCGGCTGCGACGACGATTGCCATTGGGCGATCAGGTGACAGATCGAGTTTGGCTGCTGCTGCAAACGATTGTGGTCTCGATTGGGCTATTTTTTCTGGCTCATGGGGTGCTGTTTAAGCTGCACTTGCCCAACCGCTACACCGAACATACCTTTCGCACGGTGGCGGCGATCGCTGCTGGGATCACCCTGACCTTGCTGATCGATGCCCTGCTACGCCTCGGATCTGCCAATTCTGACCAGCCCGCCCAATGCCCCATATCCCCGCTGCAATCGTCCGCTTACCCTGCTTTTTCTGCGATCGCGCCCAA
>JAYUYI010000807.1:0-2491 GCA_043752545.1 Thermoleptolyngbya sp. | reverse complement strand
GTGGGGGCATAAAAGCCCATGATGCACTTCACCAGGGTGCTTTTCCCAGCGCCGTTTTCCCCTAGCAGCGCGTGAAATGTCCCTGGCTTCAGGTGCAGCGAAACAGTGTCGAGCGCAATCAAACTACCAAAGTGTTTGGACATGCCATTCACCTGTAGCTCGGGTGGTCGTTCGAGTTGAACTGTGGGTTGGGCGGCGGTGGCGGTAGTCATAGGAAGGATGAAGGATGAGGGATGAAGGGAACGTCTTAATCATTGATGGCTTCGATGAACGAGCGCGAGTCTGACACGGTGCCAAAGACGCCGCCTTGCATTTTGACCATTTTGAGGGCGGCGAGATGGTTGCCGTAGTCGGTGGCGGCGGTGCAGTCCGACAGGAGCAGACATTCGTAGCCGCGATCGTTGGCGTCGCGCATGGTGGTATGGACGCAGACATCGGTGGTGACCCCTGCCAGGACAATGTTTTGGATGCCCTGGCGCTTGAGGATCAAGTCTAAATCGGTGGCATAGAAGGAGCCTTTGCCCGGTTTGTCGATGATCACTTCGCCGGGTAGCGGAGCCAGTTCGGGAATGATTTCCCAGCCCGGTTCGCCGCGCACCAGCAGTTTGCCGCAGGGGCCCGGATCACCAATGCCTGCACCGAGTTGCTGCGATCGCCACTGCTTATTTTGCGGCAGATCTGCCAGGTCAGGGCGGTGGCCTTCGCGGGTGTGCATCACATGGTAGCCCTTAGCGCGGGCGGCTGAGAGCACATTGTGAATTGGGGTGATGGGCGATCGCGTCAGTGACAGGTCGTAGCCCATCTTGTCTACATACCCTCCCTTGCCGCAGAAATCAGTCTGCATGTCGATCACCAGCAGCACCGTATTGGCTGGGTGCAGCTCACCATTAAACGGATAGGGATATGGATCAGCATCCACAAAACGCCCCATACATCAACCTCCGTGCACATTCGATACGGTCGTCGCTATTGCTTCACCTGACGCTTCATCGCCTGACTCACCCTGATACAGCCGCGTTGGCGCGGGGAAACCGCAGGACGTGCCGTCGGTATGCACCACCTGATCTTCCCAGGGCAGGCGGTAGCCCTCATTCACCAGATCCTTCATGTAGGTGTAGGGGCAGTCTTGAGCACCGCCCTGCACCGCCACATAGCCGCGATGGCCAAACTGGTAAATATTGTTCTCAACGCCCCACTGCAGACGGGCTTCACGCACCAGGTCAGGCCGCAGTTCGGCGGTAATAATTTCGTTGGGGCGATGGCTGCCCATCACCAGCGGCGTGCCGTCAAAATTGACGAACATGCCCTCACCCATCGAATCAAAGCTGCCATCGCTGCCGCACATACACACTGACGCGGTATACATCAGATTGCAGAAGGCATTGGCTTGGTTGGTAATGCGCCAGGAATGCCGAATTGGTGCCGTATAGCCAGCGGTTCGAATCATGATTTCGGCACCCTTGTAGGCACACTCATGCGCCATCTCAGGGAACATGCCGTCGTGGCAAATGATCAGCGCTATCTTGCTGCCATTTGGCCCTTCACACACCGGAATCCCAATATTCCCCGGCTCCCACGGCTCCACAGGCACCCAGGGATGCAGCTTGCGGTAATACAGTTTCAGATTCCCCTGATCATCCAAAATGATGCCGCTGTTGTAGGGATAGCCGTTGGGGTTGTATTCCATGATCGAAAAGCAGCCCCAAATCTTGTGGTCACGGCACGCCTGACTGAAGGCGGCGACCTCTGGCCCATCTAGCCGACACATAATCTCTGGATTAGTGTCCATCGACAGCCCGTGCAGCGCATATTCGGGAAACACAACCAAGTCCATCGTCGGCATGTTGCGCCGCGCCTTGCCGACCATCTCGCAAATTCGCTGCGTTTGCGCCGCCAAGTCATCAGGTGTCACCACGTTGGGCAATTGCAATTGCACCATGCCCAACACAACGCCATTGGGAGATTTGTTTAAGCCACCAAGTCCAGACATAAGGGGAAGGATGAGTATAGGTGTAGGTTGGGTTGAACAATGTGAAACCCAACTCTGGGATAGAGGTTGTTGGGTTTCGCTGTCGCTCAACCCAACCTACGGGCCACGAGAACATCACAACTAAGTGTCTGTTCCTAAAGCTCCAGGGACGCCGCTGAGCGTGCGTTTGGGGGAGCAGGTGAGGATCATGATCACCAGGGTGAGGACATAGGGAGCGGCGTTGAATAGGTAATAGCCGTCTTCGATGCCGATCGACTGCAGGGCAGGGCCGATGGCTTGGGCACCGCCGAATAGTAAAGACGCCCAGAGACAGGCGATCGGGTTCCAGCGGGCAAAAATTACCAGGGCGACGGCCATTAGACCCTGACCGCTAGAGATCCGCTCGGTCCACAGGCCGGGGTAGTAGAGCGACAGAGCTGCACCGCCGATACCTGCCAAAAAGCTGCCAGCAATGACGCTGAGCATCCGCACTTTGAAAATAGAAACGCCCATGGCGCGAGC
>JAYUYI010000806.1:0-2492 GCA_043752545.1 Thermoleptolyngbya sp. | reverse complement strand
CCAGCAGGTTGGGCGATCGCCCTCAACAAGCAATATCCTCAGGGCTAGAAGGGCGATCGTCACTCTGGTAGGATGCGATCGCGTAACGCATTAATTAGCTCTTAGGGTTGGAGCCAACTTCGTAGGATGTTGATTACTACTGGAGCAAAGGGTTCCAGTTGCCCCTGTTGAGGTTGTGCCAGTTCGTCGTCGATTAACATTTTCAACAGTTCTTCGTCCTCTAGCCCTTCGTCAGGATCTATGCCGTTTTTCCATAACAAAGCATCGGACAATTGCTTACGTTTTCCGATCAGGGCGCGGTTATTTTTTTCGTGGTCTCCCAGGTTTAAGACTTGAATCGTAGTGATTGCCCGATCGCTCAACCCTTCTACCCGGCCACTAATTTTGAATCGAAGTTCTGTCTCACATTCCGCCATTAAGGGGAGTAGGGGCAGATGTTGGGATTTATGAGCATTACCGCACTGGTTATAGGTGTTACAGCTGGCGACAATATTTGTAAAGTCGAGAGATCGTCTGGGATTCAGGCTTTGAGCTTCTACATGCTCATTATGGCAAGCGTCAAGGTCTTGGATTTGCTGGCAGCAATAGGCACAAAGGTAGAATTGTTCTTCTAGAGCCTGTTGGCGAATGGTGCGGCGAATGTCTTCAGTTAACTGGTTGTAGTGTCCATGGGGAGTTGTCCGTTTCCAGGCTGTCAAACTGGGTGGTTCAGGCTTTTTGCTAATGGTTCGCATGACGTAATTCTTGTTTGCGGAGCAATAGTTTAGCCTTGACCAGTTCGAGATGATTAACCGATAGTTCGGCAGTTAATTCTGTGAGTAGTTGTTGAGCTTGGGCAAGGTTTGAGTTTTGGATAGCATCGAGCAAATCGTTGAGCCTGATGTCAATTTCCTGATTACGAATAGGGGTATCCATGACATCTAATAAGACGGTATTGGCATCTTGCCCATATTGGGAGGGCAGTTCTTGCAGTTCACCATTGGTTAAGGTGTAAACCAAAACATCTTTACAGTCGCTAATCACCAGAGGTGAATGGGTCGTCAGGACAAATTGACAATTGGGAAACGTTGCGATTAGGCGATCGCACAGGCTGCGTTGCCAGGAAGGATGCAGGTGCAAGTCTACTTCATCAATCAAGATGATGCCATCGCCTGTCAG
Organism: Thermoleptolyngbya sp.; assembly: GCA_043752545.1. Classification (GTDB taxonomy): domain Bacteria; phylum Cyanobacteriota; class Cyanobacteriia; order Elainellales; family Elainellaceae; genus CASBQJ01. The sequence continues at coordinate 1,334 of JAYUYI010000806.1, read as the reverse complement.
GGGATTCTCTAAGGCGGGGTTTAGCATGGCTAGACGACGGGCAATATCACCCACAAGCGCCATAAGGGATTTTTCACCTTGGGAAAGTTGGGCTACATTCAGAGTCTCACTGTTTTTGTCGATCGCCATGTGGAGGCGGGGTTTACGCCGGACTCGGAGGTTGTCTAGGTGGGGCATAAATTGGCGAATGGCGGTGCGAACTGCGGTTAATTGTCGATCTTTGGCTGAGGCATTGAGTTCGTTTAATCGTTGCCATACGTCTTGATTTGTCTCAAATAATTGCCTCAGTTGGCTCAGTAAATCTTCAGAAATTCCCGATTCATTTTCGGTATCTTCCCGTTCCCGAAACCACTCAAAAAAGCGCCGAAAGTCAACGCCTTGGCTGAGGGCGTTGTCGTAAGCATCTAGTTGTAAGAAGGTGTGTTTAGTCCTAATTTTTAGTGGAATATCGAGTACAACGCGCTCGACAGGATAAAACGCAATCAGCGGCAGGCTGGTTTGGTTATTGTGGGTAAGGGCGGTGCGGTAGTGGTTGGCTAAGTGAGTGCAACCGTTGAGTTGACTGGTGTATTGGGCTTTACGCCCTTGTCGGGTTTTGGCTACAGTCCACTGAACGCGATCGCCCCTCTCGATTGCATTGGGCTGGGCTGATAACTCAAGGGAATCACAGATCTCGATCTCAATGGCGGCAGAAGCGGCGGCGTTGAGGATGGCAGCTTCGGGGATCAAGTTACCGTTGCCTTTTTCTGTGCGTAACCGGGCAATAAACCAACTGAGGGCGGTGGCCAAGGCTTGCAGCACCGAGGTTTTGCCCGTGCCGTTGTTACCGACAAAGACGGTGATGTTACTAGGGTTTTGCGCGGTGGGGGCTAGAGGAATTTCTAAGGCTTTAAATGGCCCAATATTATTTAGGATGACCCGTTTGATTTCCATATCGGCAAAGTTGAATCTTCTGCGGTCTGCGGCAGTAACGGCAGTGCCCCAGACGGTGCTTAAAACAACTGCTGAGATTATGTCCCCATTATGATCTTAAAATGCTCAAAACGTCTGCCCGTAGACCACTCCGCTCCTAGGTCTTGAACAACCAGATAGCCCAGACACATAACGACCAAGTTCACCGGACGTAAATAGCGTTTCTTACTCAGCCGACAACTCTAGTGCGATCGCTGTTCTAGTAAGGTGCGATCGCGATCGCGTAACGCATCATCCCAACTCTTCAACTCACCAATCCCAGTGCGATCGCTGCTCTAGTAAGGTGCGATCGCGCAACGCATCACCCCGAATCTTCAACCCGGCTTCATACGGTTGGGGGCAACGGAATTGTTGGACTGCTG
>JAYUYI010000805.1:0-6326 GCA_043752545.1 Thermoleptolyngbya sp. | reverse complement strand
TCCTAGAAATGTGCATTTCCGAAATCACCATGGCGCGGTTGAACCACTCCAATCTGCTGTGCCATTTCTCCCACTCCGGCATCGACGACATGGCAGACAACACCTGCCACTTCGGCATCAACAACTTCTATGCCGACAATGGCTTAGATGACGGCTACGACACGAAGCTCTACTTCCCCGCCGACGCCAACCAAATGAAAGCCGTCGTCGAGGGCGTATTCTTCGAGCCAGGGCTGCGGTTCATCTTCTCCACCCGCTCCAAAACTCCGCTGCTGCTGAATGCTGACGGTGGCGACCTGTATGGTGGCGATTACAAGTTCGTCCCCGGTAAAGATGAAGTGGTGCGTGAGGGCACCGCTGGCTACATCATCGCGGTCGGTGATGCGGTCTATCGGGCGGTCGATGCTGCCGAACTCTTGAAGCAAGAAGGCATCGACGTCGGCGTGATCAACAAAGTCACGCTGAACGTGGTGGATGAAGCAGCGATCGCCAAAGTCGGCAACGCCCCCTTCGTGATCGTGGTTGAAGCCTTTAACCGCAAAACTGGGTTGGGCAGCCGCTACGGTAGCTGGCTGCTAGAGCGCGGTTTCTCACCCAAATATGCCTACCTGGGCACCCACAAAGAAGGCAGCGGCGGCCTGTGGGAACAGTTCCCCCACCAAGGGATTGACCCCGTGGGCATTATCAGCAAGGTGAAGGAATTGGTCGGTTAGAGTTAGCGGTTAATGCGCTAATCAAGAAGAGCTGAGAGTGACTCTCAGCTCTTTTTTACAGGAATTTTTATTGAAACGAAGATAGCCGCTCAAATTCAGCAAACTCAGATTCTAGCTGCCACTGGATGCGATCGCGATCGCTGGCGCGGTGGCATATCTTGAGCGGCAACGCTCGAAACCGCCAAACTAGAACCCACCAATAGGCTCCAAACCACAGCTAAGGAGGAACGTTTGGGCATGGAAAACATTATTTACTAAGAGTAAAGTCGTGCCAAACTATACCGTCAAAGCCAGGTCGGAAAATAGATTATTTTGAAAATTTAACGGGATTGCGCTTTGTTGCTAATTCCTTTTGCCACTAAGAATCGCTACATGGCTAGAGCCGCACATTTTTGAGTGCACTGCGGGGATCGATACTGCGATTGGCGCGGATTTTTTCATAGCATTCTCGTTCGAGGGCGCTCAGCTCTTTGGGAGGGGCGATCGCCACCTTCACCAGCTGATCCCCTCTGCCGCCCTTCGGATTGCTCCAGCCTTTACCGCGCAGGCGCAGCGTTTGCCCAGAGCGAATCCCGGCGGGAATATTCATGGTGACCATGCCCTCGGGGGTCGGTACTTCAATCGCGGCTCCTAATACCGCTTCATCTGGGGCAATCGGCACCTCACAGACCAGGTTATCGCCATCAAAGTGGAAGAAAGGATGCGGCTGCACCTCAATTCTGAGGTACAGGTCACCCCGTTGCCCATTGTAGGGATTGGCTTGCCCCTTGCCCCGAACCCGAATTTTGGTACCGGGCTTCGCCCCAGCTGGGATGCGGACATCAATGATTTCGGTGCCTAGACTCAGCCGTTTTTGCACGCCTTTAAACGCTTCTGCTAGGGTCAGCGCCAAGTTAGATTCTAGATCTACCCCCGCCATCGTAGACGGCTCAGCAAAATTGCCAAAGTCGTTGAACCCTCCTGGCGCGCCGGCTCTAGAGCGGGCACTGTAGGCACCCCCCGGGGCTCCTCCGCCAAACCGACCCAGCAATTCGTTAATAAAATCGTCAAAATTGCCATATTGGCTAAAGTCAAAGTTGCCAAAGTCTCCTGGCGCTCCTGACGCTGCCCCGCTGCCAGCCTGCTTCCAATACTGACCAAATTGATCATATTTTTTGCGCTTATCGCTATCTGACAAGACTTCGTAGGCTTCGTTAATGTCTTTAAACCGCGCTTCGGCAGACTGATCGCCGGGGTTCAGGTCAGGATGAAACTGCCGCGCCAGTTTCCGGTAAGCCTGCTTGATCTCATCTGGACTAGCCGTTTTGCTGACTCCCAAGATGGCGTAGTAGTCTCTAAAGTCGGTTGCTGCCATCGCGTTATCATCTCCTTTGCAGAATCTCAATCCAAGCCTATATCACGCTGCTTCTGGATTAACGCTTGGATTAACTCTTGGATCAATTCAATGCTAGCGGAGCCATGCGGCGTTAGGGTAGTCTTTGCCGATAGACGTCCACCCCAGACATCGCTTGAGCCAGGATCTGCGGTATAGCGAACCAGGGTATTCAAACCGTCTTGGAGGCGAGGTGGGGCACCACATAGCTGCCGATGCATGCGCTGAAGCACGGCTTCGGGCACCTGGCGATCGCGTCCCTGATTACGCTCCAAACACAGCGCCAACGGTAGATCCAGCCATAGTCCCATAATATCCACGAAGCCGACCTGCCTAGCTAAGGCGATCGCGTCGCGTCGCTGCCGCCGCACGACATTGGTGGCATCGTAAATGGCGGCATCGCTCTGCCCCTGAGCAATCTGTTCGGCTGCTGTGGCAAATGCCGCCCGTCGCTCTTGGTCAACCTGTTGCCAGCACCCTTGAATCGCTTCATCACCAAACAGCTGCGCCCGGATTGCATCCGTCGAAATTAGCACTCGATGGTGTCCTTGCGCCATCAACTGCTGGGATAGCGTCGATTTACCACTGCCGGGAAGGCCAATCAGCAAGATCAAATCAGGCATGTGGCACGATCACGCCCCCGATCGCCTGGGTTAAATTACCGTACCATCCTCAATCACCGCATTCTTCAACACCACGACAATGCCGTTGCGAATGTAGAAGCCCATTTCTTCGCGGGCGGCTTCTTCCACGCCATCCTTGTTGATGATTTTCACATTGCTACCAATGCGGGCATTTTTATCAACAATGGCGCTGCGAATGGTAGTGTTTGCCCCAATTCCAATGGGCACCTTATCGCTAGGAGCGTCTGACTTCCGTTCGGTAAACGGTTGATAATAGTCGGCTCCCATCAGTAAGCTATCTTGAATCACCGAACCCGACTCGACCCGGCTACGAATGCCGAGCACCGAGTGATGAATCTGACAGGCTTTGAGAATGCACCCTTCGCCAATCATCGATTCGGTGATGGTGCAATCGAGCAGTTTGCTTGGGGGCAGATAGCGTCCGCGCGTGTAGATCGGAGCTTTTTCGTCGTAAAAACTAAAGGGCGGGTGGGGCTGAGTAGTCAGCGCCAGGTTGGCATCGTAGAACGAGCGGATCGTTCCAATATCTTCCCAATAGCCTTTAAATAGATAGGCTTGGACATTGTGGTCTTTGGCACAATTGGGGATGATTTCTTTGCCAAAGTCGGTTTGCTCGGTGGCATTTCGCAGCAGGTCAAACAGCACCTCTTTTTTAAAGACGTAGATGCCCATTGAGGCGATGTAGGGTTTGGCGATCGCCTCTTCATCCGTCAGCCCAAGCACCGTCGTATCCACCTGCATTTGGCGCAAGGCGTCACCCTTAGGCTTCTCAGAAAAGTCAATCACCCGCCCCGCTTCGTTAATCTTCATCAAGCCAAAATCTGATGCCCGCGTATCGTCCATGGGCAGCACCGAAATTGTAATGTCGGCGTTGGTCTCGCGGTGACGTTCGATAAAGTCGCTGTAGTCCATCCGATACAGATGGTCACCCGACAAAATTAGGTACTCGTCTACGTCAAAGTCGTTGAACATCCAGAGGTATTGGCGAACCGCATCGGCAGTGCCCTGAAACCAGTTAGGATTCTCGGGGGTTTGCTGCGCTGCCAAGATTTCTACGAACCCTTCATGGAAGCCCGAGAAACTATAGGTGCGAGAGATGTGGCGATTGAGAGACGCAGAATTAAACTGGGTCAGAATGTAAATCTTATAGATATCTGAATTAATGCAATTACTAACCGGAATATCGATCAAGCGATACTTTCCGGCCAATGGCACAGCGGGCTTAGCTCGAAGCTTCGTTAAAGGATACAGGCGAGTGCCGGCACCACCGCCTAAAATAATGGCTAAAACTCGTTTCACAATGACCCCTTAACTGCCTCTTAACTGCCAATCTTCTCCCAAATCTAGTGTGATGGGAGGTGTGTCCGTTTGCAAGGGGATCGGCGGAAAGAATGACACCTTTTTTGCAGAATTATTGGGCAATGTCTAAGGTAGATTACGACTGAATCGACTGATATGATGCCTGATTCTGCCTTTGGGCGCAGAGAGCCGCTACATAAAATAACACTAAAGAAATAAATTTCCGGCTTTGATCTGCCGAGTCGGGTAGCGAATAGAAATTCGCTCTTATAGTGAATTGTGCAGAGTGAACTGTGTGCTTACCCACCCGTTGTCGTGTTGCTGAAGAGGACTATGCAAGTTTGCACTCCAGATTGGGTCAAAAATGCCGTTTTTTATCAAATCTTTCCCGATCGCTTTGCCAGAGGCAGCCAGCCCCACCCGGTATTTGGCACCGCACCGCTAGAACCCTGGCATGATGTACCCACGCCTCAGGGCTATAAAGGGGGCGACCTGTGGGGTGTAATCGAGCGGCTAGACTATTTGCAAGACTTGGGGATCAATGCCGTTTATTTCACGCCAATTTTCCAGTCGGCGTCCAACCACCGCTACCATACCCATGACTATTACCAGGTTGACCCGCTATTGGGCGGCAACGCGGCCTTAGAGGAATTGCTAGAGGCGGCGCATCAGCGCAACATTCGGGTGGTGCTGGATGGAGTGTTCAACCATGCCAGTCGCGGCTTTTTCTTTTTTAACGACATTTTAGAAAACGGCTCTTATTCGCCTTGGCTCGACTGGTTTCAGATCCAAGGGTGGCCGCTGTCGGCCTATGACGGCAGCAAGCCTGCCAACTATGTGAGCTGGGTTGACAACCGAGCGCTGCCCCAGTTCAACCACGCCAACCCGGCTGTGCGGGAATATTTGATGCAGGTAGCAGAGTATTGGGTCAAATTTGGCATTGATGGCTGGCGGCTAGATGTGCCTAACGAAATTGCGGTGCCGGGGTTTTGGCAAGAATTTCGCGATCGCGTCAAAGCGATTAATCCCGACGCCTACATTGTGGGCGAAATTTGGGAAGACGCTCGGCAGTGGCTGGATGGCACCCAGTTTGATGGCGTGATGAACTATTTGTTTACCGGTCCCACCATTGCCTTTGTGGCGGGCGATCGCGTCGATGTGTCTCAGGTAGAAGACCGCTCCTACACGGCCTACCCTGCCCTCAGCGCGGCAGACTACGCCGCCAAAATTGAGTCCCTGCTGACCCTGTACCCGTGGGATATTCAGCTGACCCAGCTCAACCTATTGGACAGCCACGACACCGCTCGTCTGCTGACCATTGCCCAAGGCGATGTCGCTAGTGTGGAACTGGCCACCCTGCTGCTGTTCACCTTCCCCGGTGCGCCCAGCATTTACTATGGCGACGAAATTGGCCTACCCGGTGCCCTCGACCCCGACAGTCGGCGCGGTTTTTTGCTGCAAGCGCACTGGAAACAAGAAGTATTGGACTATCACAAGCAGCTGATTGCTCTGCGCCACGCCCATCCCGCTCTGCGGACAGGAGACTACCGGGTGCTCCACGCCAACGAAACGGTCTATGCCTTTGCTCGCAGCCTCGATTCGGAAACTCGGATTGTTGTGGTCAATATTAGCACCGAGTCAGCCTCAGTCAGCTTAGATTTGGCAGGGCTAGAGTTGGCAGAATTGGACAGAACACAGGGCGATACGCGCTCCGCGCAGGCAAGCCACCGCCCGCTCTACGGCACCGCAGATTTGACCTGGCACGCCGACACGCTCTCGTTGACGCTGCCTGCGCGTCAAGGCGTGGTTCTATAATCTAGGCCATTTAGTAGCGGAATTCCCCTTGAAAATCAATCGATTTTATCAATAGACCCTATCGATCAGACACATTGCCCAAGCGCAGGGCTGCGCCAGGGTAGATTGGACGGTCGCGGCCACTAATCTAAACGGAATAAAATTCTACGAAGCGATGGGCGCTAACATCTCTTCTGACCTGCGTCTGTGCCGTCTTAATTTGGTTGAGTAGGGGCATAGCAGACTAGCCCTTACAAGCGTCAACTGACTCACCATCTATTAAAACCGATTCAGCACTATTGAGTGTCGCTTATGTTTTATTTGCGATCGCTTAAGTTTTTCTTATAAATGAACGAGTGATAGTTAGTTTCAAACGAGTGGATGTTAGTGCCACTCCTTTTGAACTTAGTGCCACTCCTTTTGAACTTAGTGCCACTCCTTTTGAACTTAGTGCAACTGATCCGGCAGCAAGTTCAGAAGGAGTAGATGTTTGTGCAATTCCTT
>JAYUYI010000804.1:0-2501 GCA_043752545.1 Thermoleptolyngbya sp. | reverse complement strand
ATCTGGCGCGATCGTTACTCAAATTGGTGTCGGTTGCAGGACGAGATGGGGCGATCGCGTTCCAACTCATTTGACGATCGCGTCTAGAAGGCGATCGCCACCTTCAACTGTCAGCTAAGATCATGCGATCGCCAGTCAAAATCAAATGCAAGCGGTCACAATGGCATTGTAAGACGTGCAATGGCATGTTGAGTTGTTGCCATGGCATTGTAGGGGTCGCAATGGCATTGCAGAACTTACAATGGCATATTGAGCCATCACAATGGCATTGTAAGTTCTGCAATGGCATGTTGAGCCGTTGCAATGGCATTGTAGGTAGCGCAATGGAATTGTCAGGGGTTGTAGTCGAATAGTTAAAGTGCGATCGCGCTCTTAGGCGTCAGTCGGCGTTGTCAGTATCCTACTCAGCCATTTTTTACACAATTCGTCGATTCAGTAATTGACATTGCAACTGGTATGCGCGTATTCTTGCTAACTAAGGTTGTAAAACGACTCCGCAGTCGCGCAACCCGGCTCGCTCCAAAAATCTAGCACCGTTCAGTGCTGTTGACGCAACACTGAACGGCTAACCCCCAACTGTGAACAGGCAGTATGGAGGTTAACACGAGATGATAGCATTCTCGATAGCCACCCCGTTTCCATAGGAAAGCAGGGTGGCTAGATCTTTGGGGTTTCCTTCTACACCGTTATGCAGGAGAACCCCCGATGATTGAGATGTTTAACCCGCCCATTGCCCGCAGCTTTTTGACCGCTGGTGAAGGGAAAGATGAAATTCGCCCCTTGCCGATAATTTTGCCGCTCTACTTCAATCCTTTGGCACCCGGCCAAGAGCAACAGCGCATTTTGATAAATTAGCAGCCCCACTTGGGTACGCGAAACCATCCACGACCTGCATGCGCGCGGGTTTGCCAATGTCAAAGATTGGAGCAGCCTCTTGCCCGGTGCCAATCCTGGCGAAGTCGTCAGTATTCTCACCCGACGGCGGCAGCGGCAGTAAATTGGCAGGTTGAACAGAGGCGATCGCCCAATCTACTGCGATCGCCACGACCGCTATCAAGCTCAATCTAGTTGGTGTCAACCTGGAGTGCGATCGCGACAACTACCTGATCCATCTGTAGAATGACGAGTAGAAGATGGGTAACTAACCCCGCTTCGGGGGCGCTGAAAATGGTACAAACTCCTGCAAAATCCCTCACGTTAGAAGAATTTCTACAGTTGCCGAAGACAGAACCCGCCAGCGAGTACATTGACGGGCTAATTATCCAAAAACCAATGCCGCAAGGAGAACACAGTGCCATTCAGACTGAATTAGCGCCTGCAATTAACCTGATTGTAAAATCTCACCACATTGGCCGAGCTTTTACAGAATTGCGCTGTACTTTTGGCGATCGCTCAATCGTCCCTGATATTGCCGTGTTTATCTGGAATAGAATTCCGCGTCAGCCAAACGGTGGGGTTGCCAACGTGTTTTCAATTGCTCCAGATTGGACAATCGAAATTCTGTCACCAGACCAGAGTCAAACTAAAGTGATCAAAAATATTCTGCATTGCCTCAAACATGGCACTCAGATGGGATGGTTGATTGATCCGGCTGAACAATCTGTGTTTGTTTATTTACCAGATCAACCCACCAGTTTGTATGATCAGCCGGAAATGCAATTGCCAGTGCCAGAATTTGCCAAAGACTTCAACCTCACCGTGGCAGGGCTGTTTAGCTGGTTGCTGGAGTAATTTGAGGGATGCGGCAGGCTGTCCCGGCTGGATCAACGCACGCCTACCCCAACGCCGCCTGCCGAATTGTCAAATCACCACACCCTGATTCTGCCTGTTCGTCTTTCAACTGCTCGACGAAGTATTTCAGGTGGAGCTGCTCAGGATTAATAGCCAATTCTTGTGCCGCTTTGAGCAATTGCTCGGGCGTCAATCCTGCGTGTTCGGCAGTGGCAATCAGGGCGATCGCCCCCGCGCGTGCCCCGGCAGCGCAGTGGATGGGGACGGGTTTGGGTAACTTTTCGAGTTCCCACAGGGCTTTGGTAATTTGGTCGGGGTTGATTTCGGCGTTGCTAATGGGCGTGTTGGCGTAGTGCAACCCGGCGGCTTCTGCCTGCTGCTGTTCGTCGGTGGGGGCGTTGGCTTCATCGGGCGTTGGCTTGTCTGCGTGGAGCGCGTATCGCAAATTCAACAAAGACTTGAAGCCCGCTGCGGCGGCCTGTTGAAGATCTGCGGCTGACACTTGCCCAGTGGAGCTAAAGTCGTCGCTGATTTTTTTGGTGTTTTCGGCCATGAAGCCACCTCGGGTAACGGACAAAAGACGCGAGTAAAGGCTAAATCAAGATTAACACCGATAAATCGATAGGAATATCGTGTTTTAATTAATATTTCTAGAACCCATGCAGGCAAAAGGTTTCAGGATTCTTAGCGAGCTTGCACGCATAGAAGCAGACAAAAAAGACTTGCTTTCTGATTTGGACTGTGGCATCATCTCTCCTTACATAAACTAC
>JAYUYI010000803.1:0-14132 GCA_043752545.1 Thermoleptolyngbya sp. | reverse complement strand
TGATGGTTTGTAGTTCAGCCGTTCGCTGCTGTACTGTTCTCTCTAACGCCACATTAAAAGCCACCAAGGCTTGCTGCTGCTGACGAATGCGGAACATCGATCGAACCCGCGCCCGTAACTCCAGCCGATTTACGGGCTTACTGATGAAGTCGTCGGCTCCGGTTGCCAAGCAGAGTGCCAAGTCTTCTTTCGCCGTTAACGCCGTCACCATAATGATTGGCACCGCCTGCCACTTAGGCATGGCCTTCAACCGGCGACAGACCTCAATGCCGTCGAGATCGGGCATCATCACATCGAGCAAGATCACATCTGGCTGAAAGTATTCGAGTCGGTCGAGAGCCCGTTGCCCGCTGGGTGCATAGTGTAGATGGTATCCTTCACCGTGCAGCAGCGTCTCGATGACATCAAAGTTGTCGGGTTGATCATCAATGACCAATATGGAAGTGCAAACAGTCATAGCAGCGTGTTGTGGTGAAGGGATTAGGCTGACTGATGCAGCAGGGAAGATGCAGCAGGGAAGGGGAGCAGGCGCTCAACAGAGCAGTAGAGCATTTATCCAGAGCCGTCTAGCGGTTGCAAGAAGGATTGGATTGTGGTCACCAGCTCTTTAAGCCTGATGGGTTTAGTTAGATATTGATTGGCTCCAGCCGCGAGGCATTTTTCGCGATCGCCCGGCATGGCTAGCGCTGTCAAAGCAATGATCGGCGTCTGATCCAGTTCAGGTTTTTCCCGAATCTGTCGGGTTGCTTCTAGCCCATCCATCCCTGGCATTTGGATATCCATCAAAATGATGTCAGGCGCATGAGCCTGAGCCAGATCAATCGCTTGCAGCCCTGTTTTGGCCACCATTAGCCGATATCCTCTGCTTTCGAGGTAGCCAGTCAAGGTCTCAATATTGGCGACATTATCTTCTGCCAGAAGAATTAAGGGCTGAGTTGAGGGGGTGGCTAGGTCAGCAAGAGGCGATCGCAATTTTTCTAAAGCGGCTGTAAAGTCACTGCGGGTAAACGGCTTGACCAAGTAATCAGATGCACCCAACGATAACCCCCGCTGAACTTCATCCACGACCGAGGCCACAATCACAGGGATAGATTGAGTTCCGGGATCTCGTTTCAATTGCATCAATACATCCCAGCCCGAGAAATTAGGCAGTTGGAGATCGAGAATGACCAACGCGGGCTGGAGCCGTAAGACTTCTGCGCAAGCACCCTCCCCATACGGATAGATCGTCGCCTGCATGCCTAAATCCTGAAGATAGCGAGCGACGAGGTCAGCTGCGGCTGGAGCATCCTCAATCACGACTACTTGGGAGTTATTGACAGGCATCAGGGCACAGGAGAGCGCGAGTGTTGGAGCCAGGGCAGAGCTGTCGAAGCCGTAAATTAATGGCAAACGCACCGTGAAACAGCTGCCGAGATTGAGTTCACTTTCGGCTGAGACTGCGCCACCGTGGAGTTCCACAATTTGTTTAACCAACGCCAGACCCAGCCCGGTACCGGCATACTGGCGGTTCAGGCTACTGTCAACTTGGACAAAGGCATGGAAGAGCCGACCTAGGTTTTCGGAGGCAATGCCAATGCCAGTATCAATAACGGAGAAGACAATCGCCTGGTGCGGCAGCTGTGACGAGAGTGCGTCTGGCGTGGGTGCTAGCGGCAACGGCGGTTGCTGCGATTGAGACTGACTGTCACCGTCGCCCGATTGCCCCTCTAGCGGCATTGCCGGAACCTGGCCAGGAATAGAGGTTTCTGCCCAAACCTCCAGAGTAATGGTGCCGCCTGCCGGTGTAAATTTGACGGCATTGTTGAGTAGGTTGATCAAGACCTGACGAATGCGGCGATCGTCTGCCCAAATGCTCATATCTGTTAAGCCGTCAGAGATTTGGATGTTGAGGCTGATCTGCTTTTTAAAGGCAAGCTGTTTGACAAACGCAATGCTACCTTGACACAGCGATTGAACCGACACTTGGCTTAGTTCCAAGGTCAGCTTGCCGGCCTCGATTTTAGACAGGTCGAGGATGTCGTTAATTAACTCCAACAGGTGTCTGCCGCTCCGCTCAATGGTGGCGATCGCCTTGGTTTGACGGTCGTTGAGCGGCCCAAACGCAGACTCTTGCAGCCCTTCAGACATCCCTAGAATGGCATTGAGAGGGGTGCGGAGTTCATGGCTCATATTGGCCAAAAACTCATCCTTGAGGCGAGTCGCACGGGCCAAATCTGCATTCGAGCGCTCTAGCTGCTGTTCATATTTTTTGCGTGCCCGCATGTCGCGCATGATGGCAGAGAAATACTCGACATCTCCCTGGGGCGATTTATGAGCCAGAATGAGTTGAGACACTGGAATCTCTTGTTGGCTCGCATCCAGTAAGGCCGTTTCTCCGACCCAGCTACCGTGGGCGATCGCCTGAGGAAACCCCTCGTGCAGAATCAGTTTTGTGGCCCACTGAGGATGGCAATCCGCTAGGTGCAGCTGCCAAAAACTAGCATGGTCTGAGATGCCCCACAACCGTTCTAATTCTGCGTTTTTCCATAGAATTTTGCCCTCCGCGTCTGAGATGGCAATGTAATCAGTTGAAGCCTGTAGGATGGCAATTAGGCGGTTTTGTTCTGCTTCCAGCCGTTTGCGATCGGTAATATCTTGTACTAGTATAATTAAACAATCCAGCACCCTGTCGGCTTGTCTGATCGCCTGGGCTGAAATACTGGCATTGATCAACTGGCCATCTTTTCGAATAAACCGCTTGTCGATCGAATAGCCGTCTGTTTCTCCCGCTATCACCTGGTTAAAATAAGCCACATCTGCGTCTAGATCGCCAGAATGGGTGATTTCTGGCCATGCCATGTGGGTCAACTCGTCCCGGCTATAGCCCAAAATTTCGCATAGGCGGTCATTCACTTCTACCCAACTCTTTTCGGCAGACGTGATCGCCATCCCGACCAGCGATTGCTCAAAGTAACGCCGAAACCGCTCTTCACTGAGACGCAGAGCTGCTTCAGCATGCTTGCGTTCAGCTTCGTTGCGCTTGCGTTCGCTAATATCTTGAGCGGCACCAATCGTTTGCCTGACCTGGCCCTGCGGATCTCGACTAAATACGGCATCCCGGCTATACAGCCAGCGCCATTCGCCGTTTGCATGCTTCATCCGATATTCGGTTTCTAAAATGTCGTCATCTTGAGCACTCGTGAACCAGGCTTGTTGGGCAATCACCCGGTCGAGATCGTCGGGATGCATCAGCTGTTGAAATAGGTTTACCTCCGTGGCCTGAATTTCGCCAGGGGCGTAGCCCAAAATTGTGCCAATCTCACGATTGACATAAATATTGCGCTGCTCCTTTAAATCGTAGATGTAGAGGATATTGGGCGACGCCTCAGCAATCTGCTGAATGAAGCGCTGGCTTTCTTGCAACGCCATCTCTGCCTGTTTGCGCGAGGTAATGTCTTGCCCAATGCCGATCGTAGAGCCGTCAGACAGGCGCATGTGCGACCAGGTCGTGGTCAAAACCTGTTGGTCGCGCACCCTGGTTTGAAAGTCTTGCCAGGTAGAGTTGGCCGCAAACATGTGCTGAATGAATTTGACCTGAGTCTCTGGGTCGGGGTAACACGCATCCATCACATCCACATTGCCGTACTCTGCCTGAGTCCAGCCAGTCACCCGTTCCATTTCCCGGTTGATCATCCGCACTTGGCCGATGGGAGAAAATAGACCCAGCATTAGGGGAATGTGATCGAAGATCGTTTGCAGCGTTTCTTTTTGCTGCCGGAGCGTTTCTTCGGTGCGTTTTAGATTGGTAATGTCATAGTTAATTCCGATCATGGACAGAGGCTCGCCCTGGTCGTTGTATTGGGTGATGGAGTTGGCTTTTAGCACCCGAATGCTGTCATCGGGCAACACCACCCGAAATTCTGGCTCAAATGCACTCTCGCCCAGTAACGCTTGCTGAATCGCGGCGCTCCATCTGGCCACGTCATCCGGATGCACCACCGCTTCCCAGTCGGCATGGGAACCCGTAAAGTCTTCAGGATAGACCCCGTAGAGTTCATACATCCGCTCGTCCCAAATCAGGCGATCGCGAACGATATCCCATTCCCAGATGCCGATTTGAGCCGATTGGATGGCCAACTCGAGGCGAGCCGACAAATCGCGTAATTCTTGTTCAGCCCATTGGCGCTCAGTGATATCTAGAACGACCGCTAAAAAAACTTGTTGATCCTGATTGTGGTCACCTTGATACTGGTGCTGCTGGAGATGGATTTCAACGGGGTAAGCGCTGCCATTGCTGCGGTATTGCTGCGTTTCTAATACCAGCTTTTCTTGCCGTCGATCTAACAGCGGCTGTAACAGTTGACGCAGCTCCGCTTCGGTAAAATCGAGGGTCAGATCCAGCAGCGTCATGTATTTCAGGGCATCTATGCTATAGCCCAAGTTTTGGATCGCTCCTTGATTGACATATTGAAACTGAAGGGTGAGCGCATCGAACAGGTAGATTTCATTCAGGCTGGCTTCTAGCAGACTCAGCAGGCGATCGCGATCGGCTTCGACCTGCTGCCGCTGGGTAATATTCGTTTCAGAACCGCTAATTCGCGTCACGTGTCCCTGCTCGTCTCGCTGCGCTTGGGCCCGAGCCAGCACCCACAGATAGGTATTATCTTTACAGCGCGTGCGATATTGCAGTTCGTAAAACTCGGTTTTTCCGTCAAAATGCTCGGCAATCGTCTGCATGGCGCGATCGTAGTCGTCGGGATGAATCCGCTGTGACCATTCTTCTGGGGCGTCGCTAATTTCGGCTTCCGTGAAACCCCGCATTTCCTTCCATCGACTCGAATAAAAAACGCGCTGATGGTTGACATCCCAGTCAAAAATACCGTCGTTGGCTCCTTGCAGGACTAGCTGCCAGCGTTTTTCACTTTGCCGCAGTGCCGCAGTGCGTTCTTCTACCGTGGTTTTGAGTGCTTGGTTCAGCTGTTCTAGAGCCTGTGTTGCCCGTTCACGCTCTAGCTCCACCGCTGCCCGTGCCGCAAAAATCTGGAGAATGGAGCGCAGACGCGGCACATCGTTCAGCGGCTGATCGTACCACAGACAAAGCATCCCAATCGGCTGTCCGTTTGCACCCGTGAGGGCGATGCCTAGGTAGCTTTCAGCCTGGAGGGTGACTAGATCTAGATTAGGGGGAAACCCTTGTTGTACCTGAGCTGGATGGCAATAAAACCCTCTCTCTAAAGCGATTTGGCAGGGGAGTCTATGAGCAGAGTACTTGAAGTTTGGCTGAAGTTGCTGACTAGACCAAAAAGCGCGAGTGCATAGCTGGTCGTCTATTAGTTCTGAAACCAGCGTGTGGCTGCTGCCCAAGGCTGAAGACAGGTATTTGACTAAGGCTGGAAAGAAATCATCTCCAGTCACGGCGGCGGTGCCTTCCACCAGATCTTGCAAGGCTTGCTCGGCTCGGACGCGCACGGTGACGTCTTGCACGGTACCAAACAGCCGCGTCACCTGCCCCTGTCCGTTAAATTTGGCTCGGGCGATCGCCTCCACCTGTAGCCAAGAGCCGTCTGGCTGGGCAACTCGCAGGATCATCTGGGAGGATTCTCCATTCGCGATCGCCCGCGTCACCGCCTGATGCACCTGAACCGCATCATCAGGATGATAGAACTGGAGGCTCTGCGGATAACTGGGTTCTCCGAGCGCTGGGTCGCGGCCTAAAATCCGAAATAGCTCCGCAGACCAACGCATCGTCTCTGTTTCAACATCCAATTCCCAGTTGCCAATGTGAGCCACTCGCTGAGCCTCTGCTAGCTGGGCTTCCCGTTGCCGCAGGGCGAGTTCAGACTGTTGGCGTTCGATCGCAAGCTGCACCCGTTCACTAATATCCGTCAACGTGCCGACATAGCCGATCACCTGGCCATTAGCATCCTGGTCGGCTTCTGCTTGCCCAACCACCCAGGTGACACGGCCATCGGGGCGTTGAAACCGATACTCCAGCTTAAATGAGCCGTTGGTTTGAGCCGACTGATACCAAGCCGCGATCACCCGCTCCCGGTCGAGGGGATGCAGCCCTGCAATCCATCCCATCCCCACCGCATCGTCTGAGCTTAGACCTGCAATCTCACACCAGCAAGCATTCACCTCTAAGCAGTTACCGTCAATATCGCTACGAAAAATACCGACAGGATCAGCAGCCACCAAGGCCGCAAGCCGCTGTTCACGTTTGAATAGAGCTAGTTCTGCCTGCTGCCGTTTTACTAGGTCAGTTTGCACCTGCAAGTCAGCCATCCGAGCAGCTAGCTGCTGCTCTAGCTCAGCATTGCAATTCTGAAGTAATGCCAGCTCTGTCTCCAGCCGAGACTCTCTTTGTTCTATGGTTTCTACCGTATGGTAGGGGTTCATAAGATTGAGCCCATTCAGTAGGTTGGCTTGGATCACAATGCCTTGCAGGTGCGACCAATCCGCAGTGACAGTACCCCGCTATCGCCCTATGGTGACATTGCCCTATAGTTCCCTACCTCACTCCTTGTTGCGCTATCCGGTGGCCGAAGGCTGCCGAATGGGAATTTCCACAACAAATTCTGCGCCGTCTCCCAAAGCGGAAAAACACTGTAGAGAACCGCCGTGGCGTTCAGTGACGACCTGATAACTAATAGACATTCCCAAGCCAGTTCCTTTACCCACGGCCTTGGTGGTAAAAAAGGGATCGAATAGGCGATGCTTAACTGCGTCTGAAATGCCAATCCCATTGTCACAAATGCGGATGGACACGCGATCGCTAGCCACGCATGCTGTCGCAATTTGGATAGCTGGAGCCGGGGTCACACCATTGCTCCATTTGCCGCGAGCGGCGGCGGTTTCTAGGGCATCAATTGCATTACTAATAATATTCATAAAGACTTGGTTAAGCTGTCCGGCATAGCACTCTACTAAGGGCAAATCGCCGTAGTTTTTAATCACCTGAATGCCCAACTGGTCGGCCTGTGCCTTCAATCGGTTTTCCAAAATCATCAGTGTGTTGTCGATCCCGTCATGCAAATCGACCGTTTTTGACTCGGCTTCGTCCATCCGCGAGAAGTTGCGCAGCGATACAACTATTTTTTGGATGCGTTCTGCTCCTACTTTCATGGAGGAGAGCAGTTTGGGCAGGTCTTCTACCAAAAAGGCTAAGTCAATGGCGATCGCCTTTTCTCGCACTAGAGCCACCGGGTTAGGGTAGTGGGTCTGATACAGGCTAAGTAGCGTTAGGACATCTTGTGTATATTGAGTGGCATGCGTCACATTGCCGGAGATAAAATTGACAGGGTTGTTGATTTCATGCGCCACTCCGGCCACTAGCTGCCCCAGCGCTGACATTTTCTCGCTTTGAATGAGATGAGACTGGGTGTGCCGTAACTCTCGCAGGGTTGCTTCTAGATCTGCCGCTTGTTGGCGCAGCTGGGCTTCAGACTGCCGAACAATGTCTTCGGCCTGTTTGCGGTCGGATACATCAAAGTGAATACCCAGGTAGGAATCGGGCGTCCCATCTGCACCCAAGAGCGGCACAATCGTTAGATCTGCCCAAAAAAAGGAGCCATTCTTGCAACGATTTTTGACTTCGCCTCGCCATACCTGTCCGTGTGTAATGGTTGCCCAAAGCTCTTGGAAAAAGCTCGACGAATGATGATTTGTCTTGAAGATTCGGTGATTTCGCCCGATCAACTCGTGACGGCTGTAGCCCGAGATCTCACAAACTTTGTCGTTGGCGTAGGTAATATAGCCGGCAGGGTCGGTAATCGAAACGAGAGCCGCCTGGTCTAGAGCAAACTTTTGGAATTTGAGTTCTCGTAGGGTGATCAGCAGGGTTTGTTCAGCGCGCTTGCGATCGCGCACTTCTTGCTGCAATTGGGAAACCGTTTCTTGCAGCCGCGCAGTCCGTTCCCGGACGCGATCTTCCAGCTCTTCTTTGGCCCGTCGCAGGTTTGCTTCTGCCGTGCGGCGATCGGTAATATCTCGGAGGGTACAAACCACGTAGCGATTACCAGCAGCATCTAAAAAGCAAGACTTTTTGGCAGACAAGAGCCGCACCTCCTCCGACCCAACCGTGAGAGATTCTTCGACCTCCTCCGGCTGACCGCTACTCAGCACCCGCTGATCAGCCGCATAGTAGGCATTAGAGGCGGCGGCGGCAAACAGATCTTGGTCGAGTCGTCCTACCATCTCTGTCCGACTCCACCCAATCAGGGTACAAAATGCATTATTGACCATGAGGTAGCGGTGCTGCTGATCTTTGACAAATAGGGGATCGGGACTCCCATTCATCACCGCATTGAGGAACATTTCAGAATCCTTAAGCCGTTGCTCAGTGCTCAGCCGCTCAGCTTCGCTAAATTTGCGATCGCCGATATCGCGAAAATAGACCGATAGCCCAGCCTGATAAGGAAATACCCGAATTTCAAACCAGGTTTGAGCCGCGACAAAAAACTTTTCAAAGGTCACCGGGATTTGATCGATCAGCGCCTGCCGAAAAGCGTGATGCAAGTCTGACTCGACTAAATCTAAGTATTCGTCCCATATGACTTTGCCAAGCAAGTCGTCTAAACGGCGCTGGAGAACCACTTCAGCTTGATGATTGACGTAGGTAAAGCGCCAGTCAGCATCTAACCCTAGAAACCCATCTCCAATGCTTTGAAGAATTTCTGTGATTTGGTGGGTTGATTGGCGTAAATCTGCCTCGGCCTGAGCTTTTTGGGTCACGTCTAGTGCCATCGAGAC
This sequence comes from Thermoleptolyngbya sp., assembly GCA_043752545.1. GTDB lineage: Bacteria > Cyanobacteriota > Cyanobacteriia > Elainellales > Elainellaceae > CASBQJ01. Next base: position 5,399 of record JAYUYI010000803.1, on the reverse strand, counting down.
AAACCCAGTTACCGCACCATTGGCATCCACCAGCGGTGTATTGCACCAATCACAGACGATGCGGCTGCCGTCTTTTGTGATGTTTTCGTTGGTGCTGCGAACGCTCTCACAACCCGCCATCATCTCTAATAAAAGATGCTTAACCTGGGATCTGATGGCGGGTGGAACCAGGAAATCAACCGCCCAGAGGCCGACCGTCTCGGCCTTGCTATAGCCAAACAGCGCCGCTGCTGCCGGATTCCAGTCCACGACCCGCATCGCTGCATTCCACTCTACGATCGCCGTAGGAGCATGTTGCACCATGAACAGCTGCTTGTGGTGCTGCTCTGCCAATGTCTGTTCTCGACGACGACTTTCCTCTAGCTGATGTCGCGTTTGCGCCAGCAATGCCAAAAGCTGAGACCGCTCTAAGGAATTTTCCAAGGCTGGCTCGGGGTGACGTTTGATTGGCGGGTCGGCTGGCACTAAATGGTCTGGGCTGAAGGACTCTGATGGGCGATCGCCGGGTTCAAACGGTAGAAAATTAGGCGCTGTAGACATCGTACTTGACCTAATCGAAGTCAAAATCTCAAGGACCTATACCTACTATCTGCAATATTTACGGATCTGGGTAGCCCAAAGAGCATTAAATATCTATGGACTTCTAGATTTATTAGATTTTTATTAAGTATAATTTATATCCTATTGACAAATGGGAACATCTTTAGGAGTAGAATCATCCTTTTGAGGCATGAAATACTCTTAGATATCTGTTTATATCTGAATTAATCACTTTATGTACAGTAAAGCTCATTTAAACCCGGACGGCTGCCGTTTAACGCTTAGCCCTCCTTCAAAAGGAAATTAATCTTATGCGGATTGCGCAAGTTGCTCCGTTGTGGGAAAGAGTGCCGCCTCCGGCCTATGGTGGAACGGAGCTGGTAGTTAGTTTATTGACCGATGAGTTGGTGCGCCGAGGGCATGACGTCACTTTATTTGCCTCTGGAGATTCCATCACCCTGGCCAAGCTAGAGTCAGCCCATCCGCGTGCTTTGCGGCTAGATTCTAGCGTTAAAGAATACGGCATTTATGAACTGCTACAGCTGACCCGAGTCTATGAGCGAGCAGACGAATTTGATGTGATCCATTCCCATTTGGGCTGTGCTTCCCTGCCGTTCAGCAGCTTAGTCAAAACGCCTACAGTTCATACCTTGCATGGCATTTTTACGCCTGACAATGAAAAGATGTTCATTCATGCTAAGGCTCAGCCTTTTGTCAGCATTTCTAACTCTCAGCGGGAGCCTCGGCTAGGGCTGAACTGTTTGGCGACGGTTTATAACGGGATTGATGTGAGTAGCTATACGTTTTATCCTCAGCCCCAAGATCCGCCCTACCTGGCGTTTCTAGGACGGCTATCGCCCGAAAAAGGCCCTCAGCTAGCGATCGCCATTGCGCAGCGAACCGGGTTGCAGCTCAAGATGGCCGGTAAAATTGATCCCGTCGATCAAGAGTTTTTTGAGCGAGAGATCAAACCTCATATTGATGGCCAGCACATTCAATACTTAGGCGAAGCCAACCATGCCCAAAAGAATGTCTTGATGGGGAATGCGATCGTCACCCTGTTCCCGATTACGTGGCGCGAGCCGTTTGGGCTGGTGATGGCAGAGTCGATGGCGGCTGGCACCCCTGTCGTAGCGCTAGAACTCGGATCCACGTCTGAAGTGATTACCCACGGCGTCTCCGGCTTTTTGTGTCAAACGGTAGACGAGTGCGTGGAGGCGATCGCCAAGGTGCCCACGCTGAGCCGTCAGGCATGCCGAGACCACGTTCAAGCCCACTTTAGTGTGACCCACATGGTAGACGGCTACGAGCAGGTTTATCAACAGCTCATTGCTGAGCGCAGTGCCCGAAATGGCCGCGTTTACAAATTTGCTAGTTTGGGTAGTAAGTAGAGAGCGGGTGAACTACAAGCCCAGACAGGCGAAGCGAGCGATCGGGTCGATTAATCGGCTAAATCTGTCAAATAGCCGATTAACTGATATATTGTTAAAAAAATATAACGATAGCCTTCAAAGTCCGCGTTCGAGTGATTGTCGCCCTAGCCTTCGCTATCGTCTGCCTTTGTTCCGGGGCACTTGATTTTTAACTGATTTCCAAGCGGCAGTTTCAGCCCACAGGTCTAACCGGTAGGCATGGCTCATCCGGGTAACGTTCCAAGCTGTCTGAAGATTGGACGTGAGTGCAAGTAGCAGTATGTCAAGCGCGTCTATTGGTTGCTTAATATATGATTCCCATCTGAATCAGTAAACGCTCGAGGGAATAGCCGAAACGTTAGTTGAGCAGATTGAAGAGGTTAGCATATGTCACCATCTAGTTCCCCAGCCCAAGTGTCTGCTTCTAGCCATCCTAGAGCCTTACGCAGTGGATGCCCTGAACGCCAAGCGATCGCCCTGATTTCCATTCACAATGACCCAGCGTCTGAACCGGGTAAAGAAGAAGCCAGCGGCCAAAGTATCTATGTCCGCCAGATTGGTGAAGCCCTCGCCAAACTCGGATGGCAGGTCGATCTGTTTACTCGTAAGGCTCATTTAGATGCTCCGAAAATTGTGCAGCATTCGCCCCATTGCCGCACCATTCGGCTGGTAGCTGGACCGCAAGACTTTGTTCCCCGCGATCATTTACTTCAACATTTGCCTGAATTTGTCGAGTCGTTTAAAGCATTTCAAAGCAAAGATGGCGCTAATTATCCTCTGATTCACACCAATTATTGGTTGTCGGGCTGGGTTGGGTTGCAGTTAAAACAGGATCGCAACATTCAAATGCTGCACACCTATCACTCGTTGGGTGCGGTCAAGTATCGAGCCATGCTGCATCAACCGGCGATCGCCGACACCCGACTTGCCACCGAACGGCAAATTTTGGAGGAGGCCAACTGTGTAGTAGCCACTAGCCCCCAAGAGCTAGAGACATTACAGGCTTTAGTGTCGGGTCAAGGATCAGTAGAAGTAGTTCCCTGCGGTACCGATATCGATCCCATCCAAACGTTGCCTAAAGCTGAGGCGCGTGCCAAGTTGGGTTTTGCCCCGCACGAACAAATTGTCCTGTATGTAGGTCGATTTGACACCCGTAAGGGAATTGAAACTCTAGTGCAGGCTTTTGCCCAGTTAAAGGGCAAGGTGGGGAGGCAAACTGCTGAGGGTGAACCCGCTCGACTCCAGCCGGCGCTGTCTTCCCATGCTCGTTTGGTGTTTGTGGGAGGAACTGAGATTGATCCAGCCGATCAAGCAGAGCGGCAGCGGATTGAGCAGTTGGTTCAAGCCTTGGGGCTGACCCAGCATACTCAGTTTGTGGGTCAAGTCGAGCATCACCTAGTGCCGTTGTACTACACGGCGGCTGATGTCTGCGTGATTCCGAGTCACTATGAGCCGTTTGGTCTGGTTGCCGTTGAAGCCATGGCTTGCGGGACTCCTGTAGTGGCGTCTGATGTCGGGGGCTTGAAGTTTACGGTGATCCCCGAAGAGACAGGTCTGCTGGTGCCTCCCCAAGATGTAGCAGGGTTTGCGGACGCGATCGCCCGCATCCTCAATGACGAATTGTGGGCGGGCAAGCTGCGGCGTCAGGCATCGCTGCGAGTGCAGCAAAACTTTAGCTGGACAGGCGTAGCAGCCCGACTCAGCGATCTCTACCGTCGCTTGCTGGCTCAATCTCTAACAGATGAGTTAATTTGGAATACGCTCGTGCCCGATCCGCAAGAGTTGATCGGCGTCACACTTGAACCCGTCGTGACGGGTACATTAAAAGAGAGCAGCAAGCTGCCGATGGATACGAGTTTGGTGAAAGTTTTTTGATTCTGGGTGAATCATTGCTGAGCCGTGGCTAAATAGAGGGGGGTGTTTAAACGGGTCGCGGTTAAACATGCCCCTCTATGCTTGTAAAGCAACTCTATTGTGTAGAGCAACCGCCAGAGTCATGAGAACGGTGGCTTTTCTGTGGATACATTGCGCGTCTACAGAAACCGGATGCCTGATTCAAGCGGTTGACTCTACAAGCCATTAGGTGTGCAACTAGAGCGTATACCTGACAGCATGTGCAACTAGAATATTCAGGAAATTCAAGGACTCTCTCGTAATGCCAGATATTCTCCAGCTAGATGGTAGACCATTTATTCCCGCTGAACAGTCCCCTCTACCTCACTGGGACAGTGTCAGCAGCGCCCGCCATCAACCCACTCTGACGCTAAAAGATGACGATCTTTTTCTGATTACCGACACGCTTGGCAATATTTCAGGTAGCTCGGAAGAAAACGCCACAGCTAGCTTGGGGCTATTTTGCCGAGATACACGGTTTCTCAGTCGGCTAGAACTGCAATTAGAAGGGCGATCGCCGCTTTTACTCAACAGCAGCGCCGATAAGGGCTTTGCTTTTTCCGCCATTTGTGCCAATCCTCGCATTGATGACCGCATCCCAGCCGAAACCATCGCGATTCAGCGCGAAATTGTGTTGAACGGAGGGCTATTTGAAGAGTTAACCCTGACTAATTACGGCACGGTTCCTGTCCGGTTTGAGTTGAGCCTGAGTTTTGACGCCGATTTTTTAGACCTGTTCGAAATTCGTGGCTTTAAACGCGATCGCCGAGGACAAGTGCTGCGGCCAGTTCCTACACCTGAACCGGCTATTGCATCTAGCGACGACACCCTGCTGCCTAGCCCAAATCCAATCATTCCTTTGCCCTCTGGTAACCCGCTAGAATTTACCATGGCCTACCAAGGCTTAGATGGTGCCCTAATGGAATCACGGGTGCAGTTTTTGCAGCGCCAGCCTGATTTCCTGAAAGGATATACCGCCGTCTGGTATTTGGAATTGCAGGCTCACGAAACGCAGCAGCTAGCCTACCGGCTGCAAATGTTGATCAATGGCCATCCTGCTTCAACGGTCAGTACGCCCAGTACGCTGATGCAGGCAAAGGCCGCAGAGCTGTTGGAAGAGGACGAATGGCGTGCTTCAGTGGCACGCATTCGCACCGACAACAAAGGGATCAACCAAATTCTAGAACGGGCAGAACAAGATATTTACCTGTTACGGCAGTCGTTTGAGCAAGGTAAGGTGCTATCGGCTGGGGTTCCCTGGTTTTCTACGCTGTTTGGCCGCGATTCAATTATCGCCGCCATGCAAACGCTGATTTTAGACCCCGCGATCGCCCGCGAAACGCTGCTGGTATTAGCTCAATACCAGGGTACAACCAGCAACGATTGGCGCGATGAAGCGCCGGGCAAAATTTTGCACGAGCTGCGGGTCGGTGAAATGGCGCGCTGCCAAGAAATTCCCCACACGCCCTACTATGGCACCGTTGATGCTACACCCCTATGGCTACTGCTCTACACCGAATACTATGCCTGGACTCACGACCGAGAAACCCTCGA
>JAYUYI010000802.1:0-2507 GCA_043752545.1 Thermoleptolyngbya sp. | reverse complement strand
CTTCTGTTTGCGCCTGCTCCACGAGTCGAATGATTCGTTGGATCAAGCTGCTCTCGGGCGGTTGATGAACCCGCAGCCTCAGCGCTCCATTGCCGTTGAGGGTGCCTGCAAACACCTCGTCGCCCAAGGTTTTGTCGATCGCAATTGATTCTCCGGTAATAGCCGCTTGGTTAACCGGGCTGTATCCCTCAATAATTACGGCATCGGTAGGGATCAATTCGCCCGGTTTCACCAGCAATTCGTCACCGACTTTGAGGTGGGCGATCGCCACTTGCTCAGCTTGACCCTGGCGGAAGACACTGGCCGTATCGGGTGTAAGACGCATCAGTGCGCGAATGCTGCGTTCGGTGCGCTGCATGGCATAGCCTTCTAATGCCCCACTGATGGCAAAGATCAAAATCAGCACCGCACCATCAATAATCAGGTAATACTCTCGCCGCCATAGCCCTAGACCGGCGGCTCCTAGTGCCGCCACAATCATCAGTAAATCGACGTCCAGCTCCTTTTCCTGAAACAGGGTTGTTAATCCTTCGCGGGCACTCTCATAGCCGCCAATCACATAGGCAATCGGCAGAATTAGCAACGCCAACCCCACCCAGTTAACATGCAGGGCAAACCAGCCCAACAGCAACAGCAGACCACAGCCAAGGGCAGCAATGGTATCGCGGTGGGTTTGGCTGAAGCTAACTAGCGGAGCCAAGGGTAAACGCACAGAGTTGAGCATGGGATATTGAGGCAGACAACCCTCTTACCCTAAACCTTAACATTGATGTTAATGTCAAGGCTGATCAGCCTAACCAACCGCCATGGAACGCTACCTGACGATTAAAGAACTAACCGATACAGTCGAAGAGGGCATTACGCCGCGCATGGTGCGGCATTATCATCAGCTGGGTTTGATGCCTCAACCCGTGCGATCGCCCAGCAACTATCGGCTGTATTGTGACCAAGATGTGCAGCGGCTGAAGCGGATTGTGGCTTTAAAGCAACAGGGTTTTCAGCTCTCTCACATTCATAAATTGCTAGAGGTCGAGCCAAAATCGGAACAGGCCACGATGCTGCTGCAATTGCAGCAACAGTATCGCAGCGTCATGCAGCAAATTGCCCAATTGCGCCAGACCGCAACGGCACTAGAAGGGTTGCTGGGGCGCGATCGCTCCTGCCAGCTGGTTCAGGCCGAAGCCCTAGCGCAATTGAAACAGCTAGATGTAGACACCCACGCCAGCCTGAATGGATTAGAAACGCTCTGGAGTCGATTAGATGCTGAAGTTCACTCCCATCCAGAAGCGTTTCAAGAATCACTTCAGCGCCTATTGCCAGACCTGAGCGATCGCTCCGAAATTGAAGTGAGCCTGCTCACCCAACTGGTGCTTGCCTGCGGGGATGTCAGCCTAGTGCCCTTTGTCAAATTGAGCCGGGGTTCACAGAATGCGATCGCCGCCGCCCGCCATGCCCTACAAACGGGCTGCACCATTGTCGTCGATACCCCCTTGGTCGCAGCGGCTTTAGACCACACTCGCTTGGCGCATCTGGGCTGTGCCATACAGCCCCTAATCAGCAATCCTCATTTACACAAAACGTCAGAAATTGAGCAAGCTTTCTGGCAGCATCCTACGTTTGATCAATCCATCCAGCACATGCCAGACGGGTGCATTTTAGTGATTGGCTATGCGCCGTCGATTTTGCTGGCCAGCTGTGAGGCCGTTGCCGCCGGAACAATCCAGCCTGCCTTAATCATTGCCATGCCGATTGGGTTTAGCCATGCCCCGGCAGCCAAACGCCAGCTCATGCAATCTGATCTTCCTTACGTCACACTCGAAGGCACATTGGGCGGCGGGCTGTTAGCGGCTACTACGCTCAACGTTTTTGCTGAATCGCTGCTAGAGAAGCCCGATTGTCACTGTTTTTTGAGCTGTTGATTTTTTGTAGGACAAATTTTCGCCAACATACTACAAGCGCGTTACACTTGTAACATCAGCCATTTTCATCAACCCTTAGAGAGCTTGAATCTTTCATTTCGTAGACCAACCTGCGGAACCAAACCCGTGTGTCTATTCCCAGTGGCAATAAGCTAGAGCAATGAGTTGTCGCCGAATTTAAGTTTTTAAAGCGGTTAGTAAAACCTAGCCAAGAGAGGTAGAAGACATGGCGAACATTCGAGATATTGTGAATTATTTTGAGCGATATCGGGCGGTCGCCCTCTTCAGTATCGCTGCCAGTAGTGGGTTTGAAATTCTTGATTTAGTCGTGCCTTACGCCGTTGGGCAATTGCTCAACGTGCTATCGGATCAGGGATTAGATCGATCATTGCAACAGTTGGTCGATGCCTCTGCGCGGCTGACGAATCAACCCAGCAATCAAACCGTATCAGTAATCGTGCTCCTTGCGATTATCTTTCTAGTCACCGTTGCCCGTGCTCCAGTCCAGCCGTGGTTGGGTAACTGGTTTCACTGGGATATTGCCCTGCGGACTCGGCGTGACCATACCGCAAGGGCGATCGCCAAAGT
>JAYUYI010000801.1:0-2511 GCA_043752545.1 Thermoleptolyngbya sp. | reverse complement strand
CTTCTACGGCTGCGGTATGTCCCGACAATGTACTCAACAGCTTGCCCTGCGGCAGGTTCCACAGTTTCACCGTGGCATCGTGGCTAGCGGTGGCCAAGGTTTCGCCATCAAGATGAAGCGCGATCGCCGTAATCGGTAACAGGTGCCCCACCAGGTTGTGACGCAGCCCACCAGCATGGACATGGCGCAGCTTGAGGCTCATATCCCAACTGCCGCTAATCACAGTTTGGTGATCGGGCGTTAGGGCAACTGCACTGACCGCAGCGGCATGTCCCGACAGGGTGCGCAGCAGTTCGCGGGTGCCCAGATGCCAAATTTTGACTGCGCCTGCGACATCGCCACTGGCTAGGAGCTGGCGATCACCATCCAGCGCCAGAGCTACCACCGCGCCCTTGTGCCCGGTGAGGGTGGTCATGGTCTGGCCCGTGCCCAGATCCCAAGCTCGAATTGTGCGATCGCGACTGCCGCTGTAGAGTATGGTGCCATCGGGACTGAAGGCAAAGGCCGTGACGGCATCGGTATGCCCGCTCAAGGTTTGGAGCAGCTTCCCATCCTGACACTGCCACACCCGCATCGTGCGATCGCTGCCGCCCGTCACCAGCGTTTCGCCGTTGGGACTAATGGCGATCGCGGCCACCAGTCCGGGCTGTCGCTCCGATTGCCACTGTATGCGACCGTCTTCCATCGCCACTAGTCTGACGATGCCGTCGGGGCTAGCGATCGCCACAGATTTAGGCTGGGCGCAGAGGGCGATCGCGGCCACCTCCAACCCCGTTTCGACGGTCGCCACACAGCCCCACTGCTGCGTTTCAGCCGCCTTTGCCACCAGCCCAGAGCGTAGCACAGACGGTCGAAGCGCTGGCTGTAGCTCAGACTTGATGGTCACTCCCAACTCTTGCAATACCGCAGCGGCTGAGGGATAGCGATCGCTCAAACTCATCGCCAGCAGCCGATCTAAGATTTGTGCCAAATGACTATCTACTGCCTCAGCCACCACCCGCCAGCGCCACACCCCCGCCGCTCCATCGAACAGCTCAAACGGACTCAGCCCCGTCAGCAGGTGAATGCAGGTGACGCCCAAACTGTACAAATCGCTGGCAAACGTTGCCTGCCCCATGAGCTGCTCAGGAGCCGCATATTCGGCACTGCCCATCAGCGTCCCTGGTTTGGCCAGCGCAGACTCAGTTAACCGCTTGGCTGCGCCAAAGTCCACCAGCATGAGCGCGGTTGCAGACGAGGCGGTAGACGGTGTAGCCGCACCCACTCCACGCCCAACCGCCCGAATCAAATTCGTCGGCTTAATGTCGCGATGGACAATCTGATGGTCGTGCAAAAATTGCAGCAGCGGCAAAATCTCTAGCAGCACCGCCCGAATTTGCGCCGAGTCAAAGCTGCCCGTTTGCGCCAGTTCTTGCTGCAAATTGCCACCCTCAACAAACTCCTGCACCAAATATTGGGCGCGATCGCGTTCAAAATAGGCATACAAATCTGGGATCTGCGGATGGCGGCTCACTTCATCCAACCGCGCCGCTTCCTGGCGAAACCGCTCCTCGTCCTTATCGTTCACAAACCGCTTAATAATGCAGCGCCCATCCACTAGCTGATATCCATCAATCCCCAAAAAGGTGCGGCTGGCCTGCCCTCCACCCAACGGCTGGTAAGCGGAATAGCGATCGCCCAACCGCAGCCGCAGCCCACACGCCTGACAAAATTTCGCCCCATCTGGGTTCGTCGGTTTTGGGCAACTGGGGGTGAGGCAGAACATGGAAGGGTGAAGGATGAAGGATGTAGCTTGCTTCTGCGTAGCAGTGGGATGAGATAGGGTAGGGGCGAACGGTTGTTCGCCCTCTTATTGTTTGCCCTGGCGTTGTCCGCCCTGACGCTGTTTACCCTGATCAAGTCGTCCTATTGTCCGTCTTGACGTTATTCGCCCTGATCAGGTCGCTAGAGGCAGCTCCAAGCTGCGCCACAGATACCAGGAGGCGATCGTGCGGTAGGGTGTCCAGGGTTCGCCGAGTTTTAGTACGGTTTTTTTGTCGGGTAGCTCACTCAGGCCATAGACGCGGCGAATGCCGGAACGGATGCCCAGGTCGTCTACGGGTAACACATCCAGGCGGTGCATTCTGAACATTAGCAGCATTTGCACTGTCCAGGGGCCAATTCCTTTCACCTGAGTCAGCGTTTTAATAATAGTGGCATCGTCTAGCGTTTCTAGCGCTTCTAGCGCAGGCAATCCGTCCAATACTTTTTGCGCCAAGTCTTTGATATAAAGCGCTTTGCCCCGCGATAGCCCTGCACCGCGCAGCAGCTCGTCGGGTGTCGCCAAAATATCGGCAGCGGTAGGCCGAGTTGCTTCAGGATAGAGTTGCAGAAATTGCCGATGAATGGTGCCCGCCGCTTTGCCAGAAAGCTGCTGGTAAATAATCGATTCTGTGAGCGAGTACAGCAAATCGCCGGTGTTTTGCTGCTGATGCAGGGTGCAGTCTCCCACCTGCTCAATGGTGGCACCCA
>JAYUYI010000800.1:0-2511 GCA_043752545.1 Thermoleptolyngbya sp. | reverse complement strand
CACGGCATTTGCCAGTCTTGCGATCGGTGATTACCTTGGTGGTAATCGATTCATCTAGACCAGAGAACAGGGCGGCTAGCTCTTGTCGCTCTACTTGCTCTTTCGGCAAATTGCCCACATAAAGACGAATAGACATAAGGTGAAGATTCCTCCAGATTTGGTTCAGACCAATTTGCGTGAAAGGGTGGCAATGGGGTGAAGCGTAACTAGAGCTAGCATTGCGGAGAACTTCAGAGCCAATTTGGCATGATCCAAAGATTTCCTTACCTGTAACTCAGGTTTTTTTGCTAATTCCGTATGGATGGCACATCTGCGCCATCCACTAAGGTATCACGACGATCGCCATGAGATCCTGCCCATTTAGGAGATTTCATACTGAACTTTGAAAAGATTAAACTCGACTGAAGTCATTACCCAGTGAGGGATGAATTTTAGATACAGCGGGCGGGCGAATTTACACTCGCTGCACAACATCTCAGTTCACGGCGATGGAATTACAAAATGCAACATTGCACTATCGTAGTTAGACGACATAAAAGCCAGCCACACGGGGTGACTGGCCAAATTCGCTGTGTTGGAAAGAGATATGTGGCACCAGGAAAACAGCGTTAACATCCCGAACGGCTCAGCTTGTACAAGTCAAGTGAGCTTCGAATCTGCGATCGCTGCACCTAAACCTCATGTAAAGAAATGTAACACCTAAGCAGGAGTATTGCAATCTTTCTTTACAGGACTTACGCGTACGCCCTGCTTTACACGTTAAATTAGCCGATTCAATGAACCGATGAGATTAACCAACTGAATCGCTAAATCGCAGGGTATGAATCAGGTCTAGGGTTTGTCGGTACGCGGCAGATGCCCCTATGGGAGCGGAAGCACTCGGCTGCATGGTGCAGATCGGCGATCGCCTCTCCTTTCTGCCCCAACAGTGTTCCAAATAAATGTGAGTGACACAGCGATCGCCATAGGCTGCCGCAAACGCCGCATCAGACTGGATCCCCGCGTCTGTAAACGCCGTACGCGCCGTGGCATACTCGCCAGCCTGAAAAGCCGCTACCCCCTAGCGAAACGCCGCCCTCGCCACCTCTTTTACTGGCTCGACCGTGAGATTAGAGGTGCCCGTCACCATCTCATCTGCCCATGCAGGAGACGCTAGAATCTACACTAGTAGACCTCGGCGCAAATAGAACCACCATTACTAAGCCTGAGAGGCAGACAAGGGGCTTAAGCCCCTTGTTCATCGGTAGGCAGACTTACGCCCTAGTCTACTAGTTAAACCAAATCCAACCGGGAGCAGGAACGTTTCATCAGGAAGTTTTCCTGCTCCAAGCCAAGTTGAGCCTTGCCTTTTACGATTTGTCTCTATGTCGCCGTTGCCCAACCCCCGCCCGCGTCAGCTTTCTTTAGGCCCTTTAGAAACCGAAATTTTAGAAATTCTTTGGGATCTGGGAACGGCGACGGTAAAAGACATCCACGATCGGATCTTGTCTGACCCCGATCGTGAACTTGCCTATGCGTCGGTGACCACGGTGCTGCGCCGCTTGGCCGATAAGGGTTGGCTGACCTGCGATCGCCAAGATCGGGCGTTTCGCTGGCGGCCATTGACCTCGCGCGCCGAAGCGCACATGCTGCAAGCCCATGATCAGCTCCACCGTTTTCTGGCGATTGGCAATCCCGATGTGGTAGCGGCATTTGTTGATGATTTGGACGGAGCCAGCCTCGATCAGCTAGAGGCGATCGCCCAGCGACTGAAAGCGGCTCGTCAAGCTAGGGAGGAAGGCTGATGCATTTAAGCCTGATTTTGGCAGCGATCGGCTTGGCCTGGAGTGCCCGGTTGCTGTTGGCTGGGACGATTGCGACCCGGCGCACAGAGGAACGCTGGGCATGGCGCTGGCAGCGGGCGTTGGGGGTGTTTTTAGTTTCCCCTTTGCTGCTAACCGTCACGGCTCTAGCTGTTCTATGCATGGGCACCCAAGGCCAAATGTGGAGTCTACCCGTTGGCTGGATTGGCTATTTGCTGGCCGTCGGATTTTTGGCCATGACGGTTGCCCTGGTGGTGTGGTCAGTGGGGCAGGGCTGGCGATCGCTGCAAACTATCAGCACCTACCCCAGCATGACGCTGCACAATACCTCTGCCCGTTTACTGCACACGCCCGCCCTATTTGCGGCTCAAATTGGGTTCTGGCGATCGCAGTTGGTGCTCAGTCAAGGGTTGCTTGACACGCTAACGCCGACTCAGCTCGAAGCGGTGATTACCCATGAATTAGCCCATGTCCACTATTGCGATACGTTCTGGTTTTTCTGGCTGGGCTGCGTCCGGCGGGTAACGGGCTGGCTGCCCTACACCGAAACCATCTGGCAAGAACTGCTGCTGCTGCGAGAACTGCGCGCCGATAGCTGGGCCGCTCAGCGGGTAGAACCCCTAGCCCTGGCAGAATCTCTTCTAGAAGTAGTCAAAGCACCGCTGACTAGTTTAGAACTCCATTGCGCTGCGTTTGGCGCGATCGCCCC
>JAYUYI010000799.1:0-2512 GCA_043752545.1 Thermoleptolyngbya sp. | reverse complement strand
AAAAGTTTGGCGTTGCCGTTGACCCCGAAACAGAAGTACTGCCGCTGATTGGTTCGCAAGAAGGCACAGCCCATTTGCCCCTAGCGGTGTTGAATCCGGGTGACTTTGCCCTGCTGCAAGATCCCGGCTATCCGTCCCACGCCGGGGGCGTGTACCTAGCGGGCGGGCAGGTTTATCCGATGCCGCTGCGGGAAGAAAACGGATTTTTGCCAATCTTTGCCGATATTCCCGAACCTGTGCTGGCTCAAGCGCGGATGATGGTGCTGAGTTATCCCCACAACCCCACAACCGCGATCGCCCCCCTCAGCTTTTTCCAAAGCGCTGTCGCCTTTTGCCAGCAGCACAAGTTGGTCTTGGTACATGATTTTCCCTACGCCGATTTGGTGTTCACCGCCGAGCCGCCGCCCTCCGTGCTCCAGGCCGATCCAGCGAAACAGGTTTCAATCGAATTTTTTACTCTGTCTAAGTCTTACAACATGGGCGGGTTCCGGGTTGGCTACGCCATTGGTAATGCCGAGCTAATTCGTGCCCTGCGGCAAATCAAAGCCGTCGTCGATTTCAATCAATATCGCGGTATTTTGAATGGGGCGATCGCTGCCCTCTGCGGGTCACAAGATAGCGTCCAGGCTGCAATCGACATTTTTCGCCAGCGTCGAGATACCACCATTCACGCCCTGCACCAAATCGGCTGGCAGGTTCCCAGCCCCGATACCGCCCTTTATCTCTGGGCCAAACTGCCCGCGCCCTGGGCCACCGATTCCATCGACTTTTGCACCCGGTTAGTCGAAGCAACGGGCGTCGCCCTTGCCCCCGGCGCTGGATTTGGCAAATCTGGCGAAGGCTATGTCCGCTTTGCCCTAGTCCACGACCCAGCAACGTTGGCGATCGCCGTCCAGCGAATTGCCGGGTTTCTCCAAGCCGCTCCCGCTCAATTTGATCGCTAGATCAGCATGTGGCGGTCTCTTGCTTAAGGATTAGGTGTTTTTCTTAATCTTTTGCTATAATCAGTAAAAACCTACAAAAGGAATTTAACATATGCGGTACACCACTGAAGAAGGCGGTCGCTTGAACAATTTTGCAGTTGAGCCTAAGGTCTACAAAGCTGAACCTCCCAACCGGAAGCAGCAAGTGACATATGCTGTATTGGGTGTCGGGGCAGTCACATTGATTGGCGGGCTAGTCGCGATCGCGGTGTCAGTATCTTAGATCTTCTAGAAACTAACTAACTTCCCTTATAGAGTAAGAGTCTGCTAAAACTTGTGTTGATTTGGCCGGGCAATTTCTGCAGAAATTGTCCGGTTTTAAATTGGCAGGAACTGAGACCGTCCCCTTAAAACTCAAAACTTGGAACTTAAATCTGAATCAGGCATTCCTTTAGATCTCTACCTATCCTGAATCAGATAGAAATCACTTGAAGATTTCTATAACTGGGCTAATCGTGGTTTGCTGTGTCAGATATTTCCTTCCGCACAATTTTAGGGTCAAATCAGCAGACTTACCAACGACTGAAGTTAGCGCTGAGCCTAAACTTGCGGCGACAGATTTTCATTGCAGTGTGCGATGATTTGCCGTTGCGCGATCGCTTGGCTGAGCAGCTTCAGGCTGATTTAGCAAACCCCTCGCCGATTCAGGTGGATCGGCTGCGCTCAGAAGTTGGTGCCCGGGGCTATCCGCGCCTAGTCACAATGCCGCTCAACCCCAGCGATCCAAATCCCATTTTGCAAATCGCTCAATGGTTGGCGCAGTCTCCTCCACCGCGCAGTGGCAAGCGGCGGCTGCCGGTACCTGCCTTTCAGTTGTTGGGAGTTGAGCAATTAACGCGTCAACCCGCTACGGTGCAGCGCTTATTTTTAACTCACTTGCAGGGCATTGAGCGCAGTTTGCCTGTACTAGATTCCACCCTGCTATTTTGGGTACCCCAGCCCTGGTTTCGGGTCTTGCCCCAGTCGGCCTTAGAATTTTGGCGCTGCCGTACCGCCGTGTTTGAGTTTGTTGGCGATCCAACTCCTCTGCCGCCTCGACCCATCACGCAGATTGAGGTAGTACCCCATCCCCAACAGGCCGCCATCTGTGGAGTGGCAGAATCGTCTACGCTGGCTGAAACAGCGCCAGTCCCTGGCGTTTCGCTGCCGACCGCATCTAGCCAATCGCGGCCTCTGTCTGTCTCGGTGGCAAGTGATGTCTCTGCTGTCGTACTAGACTTGACGCCTCAGCAGACGACTGCTGTCGCCCCGGCTCAACCTACCGCGCCAGATCCGCAGAGTTATTTGATTGCAATGGACGCGATCGCCGCCCAGTTGCCTAGCGGCACCTCTACGCTCTCACCAAAGGACGTCCAAATTGCTCAACTGCTAGATCAAATTGCCACCCTGCATCAACAGCAAGTCACTCCATCATTGCTGGCAGACGCATATCGCATTTTGGCCGATGTGTATCGTGGTCGCATTGAGCACGGCGATACAGAATTGTCTACGTTGACGGCGGCACTGCAAGCCTACGAACAGGTGTTGAT
>JAYUYI010000798.1:0-2515 GCA_043752545.1 Thermoleptolyngbya sp. | reverse complement strand
CTTGTGCAACATTCATCGGTACTAACGTCTCGTCTACATCCAAAATCATCCCTTTGAGGCTGTTTTGATGTAACATCTCCGGCGTTAGACGAAGAATGCATCCTCCCAAAACAATATCTGGCTGTAACAGTTTCCCCCACGACATAAAGCAATACCTACTATATGATCTCAATTGACGTAGCAGCAGTGAGTATCAGCCTCTACTGGGCTGATTTTGGAGCTGCACCCGGTGCTTGGTTCTGGGAGGCCAAGTCCTCGTCTACAGCAACTTTAGCTCCTTCATGTTCGGCAAGGGTACGACTAAAAATGTGGGTGCCGTCGTATCGAGCCATGAAAAAAAGATAGGGCGTATCGGCGGGGTTGAGAGCTGCCTCTAGGCTAGCTAGCCCCGGGGCGGCAATAGGGGTGGGTGGCAAACCAGGATTGATATAGGTGTTGTAGGGCGATGGAATTTTGACTTGAGCGTAGGTGAGAGGCTGTTCAACGGTCTGCCGAATACCCAACGCATATTCTACGGTGGGGTCGGCTCCTAACGGGATACCTGCTCTCAGCCGTTTGGCAAAGACTCCAGCAATGGTAGGGCGTTCTGCTTGCACAACGGCTTCTTTCTCGACAATGCTAGCTAATGTAACCCACTCCAACAAACTGTAGGGAGATTTAGCCTGATTCTGTTGGTTCTGCTGATAAACAGGCAGAGCCACCTGTTGGAACTGACTAAGCATTTGGTCGATCACGACTTCTGGCGTAACAGTGCCTGCTAGTTTATAGGTATCGGGAAAAAGAAAGCCCTCAAGTTTGGGTAAATTATTGGGTAACCATGGATGGCGATCGCGGGGTATTGTTTGACTAGCTGCCAAAAACTCGTCAGCGCTAAAAAACCCCTTCTCGTCAAAATAATCGGCCATTTGCTTGAGCGACCACCCTTCAGGAATGGTGAAGCTCTCTAGTACTACCTCACCCTCCCAGATCTTGTTGGCAATTTGAGGCAGTGTTGCGGTAGGTGAAAGGGCATAGGTTCCCGCCTGGAAGCCCCCCTCCCGGTTTTGCCAGGTTTGCCAGCGCGTCCAAGCAGCCCAAGCTGTGGTTGAGCGGATTAGCTCAGCGGCTTTGAGATCTGCTCCAATTTGGGTGGCTGTACTGCCAGGGGAAATAGTGATTTGGATGATTCTCAACGTTACAACGTTAGGACTGTCCACAGGTGGAGTTCTAGACACATCAGTAACGACAGGCGCGATCGCGCGTTGCCACCACCGCCAGCTTTGCCAGCCACCTACCCCTAGCGCCATCAGCAAAAGCGCCAGTAGAACCAGCCATTTAGGAACGCCTTGAGTTGCTTTCATAGCACATTTTAGAGATCTATTGAGCCTGAAGCAAGCGTCCCTGTTTTGCTTACCCTCGCTCGATAAGCAGGGCGCGATCGCCTGGAATCATTCGTTGACATCTGACAGGTTGCGGGGAAGCCATCCAACCCAAAGGCGGTTTTTGGCGATAGGGAGAGGAATTCGTTAGCTGCTAATCGAGTGAATCAAACAACTGTTCTTCTAGCTGCACTCGGACAGCCTGAAACTCTTCAGGGGAAAGTAATTCTGGCTCACCTTTAGCATTGAGGCGAGCAAAGAACATTAGCGGATCCAGCGGGGTGCAAATATCGTATTCTTGCTCTTTATAGTAGAAGTATGTAATCCGCTGAAACTGTTCTGAGTCAGTTGGCGCATCTTCTTCGCCAATGTCCACAGTAATCAGCTCTTCTTCGTCTACCTCAGGCAGATCACCCACAGCCGTCAGCGTGTAAGCAGTACGTTTGAGAGCTAGGTCTTGTTCTGCCAAAACTGCCCGTGCCGTCTCGAAGACTTCGTCAATTTCTTCGTCAGTTAAATCGACTAGGGTTTCAGCCTCTTCGTCTTCTTCATCGGTTTCCCAAGCAAAAATTTCGATTGGGGCATCTACTGGTAATAGGAGTAGATAGTCTTTGTCTTCTACTTGGAGGGAGTGCTCGACATAGCACTGGAGCGATCGCCCATTCTCATCGGTTAAGTTTACGGTCGGCATTTCGTCCATGTCGTCTTGGTTGAGTCCAAAATTATTTTTGCCGTTCCCTGCTTTTGTCATCCCACTGTCCTTAAAAATCATAATTTGTTATCGCAACACCGCTCTGGAACCCATCTCTACCGGTTTGAACCCATAGGTTTGGGTATTTAAACCCGTCGCGAGTTTTGACCGATCGACAACATCTTCTAATGAAAACTTTACAGCATCACTGCAACGCCATCGCCCTGTATTTGGGAATGATTAGGGAAATCTGTCATGTTCCCTCGTCAAAACTGCTAGCGGTGTTGACGGCATCGGGTAGAGTGGCTCTGCGCTGATCCAACCATTGTTGCAGAATAATTGCCGCCGCTTTGCGATCAATCAGGTCGCGATGACGAGAAGGCGATCGCCCCTCGGCTAATAATAGCTGCTCGGCTTGGTGCGATGTCAGGCGTTCGTCTATATACTCAATCGGTAAGTGTAGAGC
>JAYUYI010000797.1:0-2520 GCA_043752545.1 Thermoleptolyngbya sp. | reverse complement strand
ACACCCTTTCACTGAGTTCAGCACGGTTGTCCGGTTGGGCAACTTTTTGGTGCTCTTTTCTTCTCTCTCCTAGAACCCAGTTAGTCCAAAGTCCAGTTGGGTACTGCCTTCAGGCTCCAACAGATCCAAGTGACATTGATCAGCGCGATCGCTGGAGTCGTCTAATGGCTGGCGATTGGTAGCTTTAGCGCATGAACCCCTGATTTTTTATCCGCGATCGCTTGCGCCTGTTTTCTATGCAACCTTCATCAAACACTGCGAACACGCTGGGTTTACGCCAAACATTGTGCAAAAGGCTGAACTGGCCCAGACTCGCTTAGCATTAGTTGCGGCTGGAGTTGGGATTTTCTTTGTGCTAGCGGATATGCAAAACTTGAGCGCAAACGGGGTTGTTTATCGTCCGTTTGCCGAGAATTTTCTGACCCTCAAATTAGCATTAGCATGGCGACAGCATGAGACTTCACCCGTAGTTCATGCATTGCTTCAGGTGCTCAAAACGTGTAGCTCCATGCATCACGTCTAATGCACAGAAATGGCTCTATCATTTCTGTGCTGAGAAATCAAGCCAAACGCATTGGCTTTGCAGATTCTTCAAAATCATGTGAAGTTCGGTATCACAGCGTACGGTTTAACGCCCTCATAGACTCTTCTTAATCTTTTTATGGGATTTGTAAAGTGAGGCATAGGCAATTTCACGCAATTGCCTGACCTTGATTGTGTATTTATGTTGCCTTATCAGATTATTGTCCTGAGTTCAAAGGCTAGAACCAGGCTCATTTACAAATTTCTTCGTCCCGACCCAGTTTCTCCAGGTTTCGATTCGTTGACCCTACAGCAGATGGTTCAGATTCAAACTGTTGATCTGCTGTTTTGGCTGCGCATTTTTTAGGCGAGTGGGCGATCGCTGAAGTCTGTCAGATTACCCTGAATCCCACTCCTCCCTGCAAACTCTTACCCTCTATCAACAACGAATGGCAATTAATTTTACCGGCTCATATTCTGAGAACTTTGACTCATTGGCAAATACTGGCACCAGTAGCGTACTTCCTGCGGACTGGCTAATCTTAGAAACTGGAACGAGTGCAAATGCAAACGGACAGTACACAGCAGGAACTGGCTCTAGTAACGCGGGCGACACCTACAGCTTTGGTACTGCGGGCAGTACAGAGAGAGCCTTAGGCAGCTTGCAATCTGGCAGCCTGACTCCCTTATTTGGCACCAGCTTTACCAATAATACAGGTATTACAGTTACCTCACTCACGGTCAGCTATCAGGGTGAGCAATGGCGCTTGGGCACCGCAGGGCGGGCAGATCGCCTCGATTTTCAATACAGTTTGGACGCTACGTCCCTATCAGCCGGAACCTGGGTCGATGTAGATTCGTTGGACTTCAGTTCACCAACTACGGCCACTCCGCTTGGGGCGCTGGATGGTAACACCAACAGTGGGCTGATCAATGCACCTATTGCCGGGATCAATATTCCGGTTGGAGCTACTTTCTGGTTTCGCTGGAATAACTTTGATGCTACGGGTGCCGATGATGGTTTGGCGATCGATAATTTCACCCTTTCCACTGGGGTCACCCCTCTCCCAACTGCTGGGGTCACGATTACCGAATCGAACGGGGGCACCCAGGTGAATGAACTGGGTGAAACGACCGATACCTATGCGATCGCTCTCAACACCACGCCGACCAGTGCGGTGACAATTGCGATCGCCGCTGACAGCCAGACTCAAATCAGCAGTGATGGGGTGAACTTCTCCAGTGCCCTCAACGTAGTTCTAAATAGCACCGCGCCGCAAACCATTACCGTCTGGGCAATCAACGACACCGACATAGAAACTGCTACCCACACTGGCGTGATCACGCATACGGTCACCAGTACTGACGCTAGCTACAACGGTTTAGCGGTGCCCAATCTCAACGTCAGTGTGTTGGATAACGATGTGGCACTGATGCTCACCAAGATCAATGAGATTCAAGGCAGTGGCACCGCCGCCACCGCTGGCATCTTCACCATCGAAGGGATTGTGGTGGGCGACTTCCAGGGCACGGGTCAACTGGGCGGTTTCTATCTGCAAGAAGAAGATACCGATGCCGATGGCTCCGTATTTACCTCCGAGGGCATCTTTGTCAATTCGCTGTCTGCGGTCACTCTGGGCGATCGCGTCCAGATTACCGGAACGGTGCAAGAAAACGCCTCTGCGCCGTCCTTTAACCAGGCGGTGATTACACCCAGCAGTACGCAAATTTTGGGCAGTGGGTTCCAGGCGCTGGTGACCGCCACTGCGGTTGACTTGCCGACCACGACGCTGGGCGACTTGGAGCGGTATGAAGGGATGCTGGTCACACTTCCAGAAACGCTGACGGTGACAGAAACCTTCAACCTGGGTCGGTTTGGTGAAGTGGTGCTGTCTGCCAATGGTCGGTTGTTTAACCCCACTAACGTTGTAGACCCCAACGACAATCCTGCCTCTGGCACCACGGCTTCTGGCACCAGCAATGTAGCAGCCGTCACCG
>JAYUYI010000796.1:0-6398 GCA_043752545.1 Thermoleptolyngbya sp. | reverse complement strand
GCAGCGTGGTGTTCTTGGCCACGTCTAAACTGAGGCGAGTGGGCTGCCCTGCCGACAAGTTGGCAATATAGACCCTGCCTGCGCCCGGTTTGAGGGTGGCGCTGAGCGTTTGAGCTAACTCACCCGATTTAAATTGAATGGTTTTCAAGGCTTTGCCCGATTGCAGCAGGGTTACTTGATCGGCGGCGATCGCCTGCCACACTTGTCCAATCGGTCGATTGATGAAGTCTTGCCCTCGGGCTTTAGGAAATAAGCTAAAGAATTTGGCATCGGCTAGATCATTGAGGGCACGACTGCTAACGTTGAGCCGATTTACAGCTGCTTGCCAAGCAGTGCGATCGCTCTCTCTGTAGTTACCGAGCTTGCGGCGCGCGTCAGACGTCAGGTTGCTTTCAAATATATCCAGCCATTCGGTGGCGATCGCATCCCACTGCTGCCGCCCGCTGGCATCGGCTGGATCCTTGCTGAGGCTGCGACCCTTGAGTTCAGGATAGCGTTGATGGAAGGTCGTATCTGTGAGCTTGACCCAATAGGCAGAGTCTATGCCTAGCGCTTGACGGCGGGCATTGAGCGCCGCTTTACGAGCTTTTTCTTCAGCCGAAAAATCAGAATCGGGCTGAGGTGTCGTGGTTTCAGCCGGTTCAGACGGGTCACTTCCAGGCAACAATGACAGCCACACATCGCGCGTCCACCAAACCGCAGACCCCACCCCTGCCGCAATCATAACGCTGAGCACAACGGGCAAGCAGCAGCCCAACCCCAGTTGCCGCCGCGCTCTCGGAGCGGCAGCTGCCAGGGTGCGGGGATGGGGAGCCTCTGGAACATGGGGGATTGGAGCACCGGCAGGGACATCGGAAGGCTGGGGCTGGGGCGATCGGGGGGCGATCGCCTGGGTTGCCAGATTAGACAAGGCAGCAATTGGCGCGGCAATCCCATCTGGAGCGCTGCTGCCCCCTACCCCCAGTGGCGTTCCCTGAAATGTCCCTTGAAGTGCGCCCTGAGGGGTGCCCTGAGAGGTGCCCTGAGGAGTGCCCTGAGCTATTCCTGGCACGCCCCGCAGTGCCTGCACCACCGCTGCCGCCGATTGGTAGCGCTGCTGGGGCGACACGGCCAGCATTTGCTCCAAAATGGATTGGAATTGAGGGCTGATAGTGAGCCGTGGCTGCCACGAACTTGTTTTCATGTCCCCCAGAAAATCGGCGGGTTCCTTGCCGCTCAACAGCACCAGCACCGTTACCGCCAGCGCATACAGATCGCTGTGGGCTGAGACCCGACCCAATTCCATCTGTTCGTCCGGTGCATAGCCCACCTTGCCCACCCGAGTGGGCACGCCATCACCGGAGGTGTACTGGGAGGCCACCGAAGCCGCTACTTGCTTAACGCCGCCAAAGTCAATTAACACCGGCATTTGATCAGCCGTTCGTAAAATCAAATTCTCTGGCGAAATATCGCGGTGCACCACGCCAATGCCGTGAATGTAGTCCAGCACAGGCAGCAGGTTCAACATCAGCTGCATCACCTCTGCTTCAGAAAATAGCTGCCCCTGCGAGCGGCGAGCATCAAGTAACTGCCGATAATTTTGCCCGCTGACATAGTCTTGCACCAGAAATAATCGTGGATTATTTTCAAACGTGGTGCGAAACAGCTCTCGAAAGCGGGGAATCTGCGGATGGCGCAGTTGGTGCAGCACCCCGGCCTCACGCTGAAACAGTTCCTCTGCCTTTTGCAACGCATAGGTGCCCTGCACTTGGGGGGCAAATTCCTTCAGCACACAGGGTTCCTTAAAGCGGTTGAGATCATCTGCCAGATAGGTTCGCCCAAAGCCACCATGCCCTAACTCTTGGACAATTTGATAGCGATCGCCCAATACTGTCCCTTGGTAGTTGGCAAGACTGGGCATTTTTTCACCACACCAGTTACAAAACCGGCTACCGGACGCATTTGGGTGTCCCTGGCTGCAATAGAGCGATGACATGGCAACAGGTTCTCAAGGGAATCAGTAAAAGTTCAAACTTAGCTTAGTCTAGCGAGGACGTGAACGGCTGTCAGGATCGGCAAAAATCAGCTGGGTTGGCGCTACCGTTGAGGTCGCTACCCGTTGAGGTCGCTACCCGTTAAGGTCGTTACCGTTGAGGTCGCTACAATGAAAGCAACTTGATCAATTCAGTATTGATAATCTCCTATGGTGCCTTCCGATGCTATTGCCTTGCAAGCCGTTGTATTGGCACTGATTCAGCTGCCACCCCCGCTGCCAGAAACCTTGCAGCATCAGCTTCAGCCGCTCAGCCAAGCCTGGACAGATGAGCAACTTGGGCAACCTAGGGTGATAGACCGAGTGCAAGCGGTGGTTAGGTCTCATGCTGGCTTAACCGACCTTTATCTAGCCGAACACAAACGGCTAGAGCAGCAGTACGACACTCAAGAGCGCGCTAGAGCCTTAATGGGAGCCGGAGCCGCCGACAGCACGGCCATTACCTGGGATGCGATCGCCCGCTCGATTCTGCAGAGCGATGACTGTCAGGCTACCGCTGAAGCCCTGCTCCAACGGCTCAAAGCCCAGGGCAACTCCCTGCATGCCTCGGGCGACGCGCTGGTGTTTATCAGTGCCCTCCAGCGGGCGATCGCCATTTCCCACGCTCAGGCCATCGACCTGCTCAAAGCCTTAGAACAGCAAACTCTGACCATTCGCCATCTCGTCCACCATCTCGATCTACCGCAAGAGCATGTGCAGGCGATCGCCCAAGCGCTCTGGCAAGCAGGCTATATTGACAGCACCACAGGCGGCGTGTTGTACAACATCTTTCCCATGCTACGGGGGTCGCAGCACAGAGCCGCCGCAATTGATCTCGACACCTACTTGACCCTCACCTCCAAAGGTCACTTTTATCTGCACCCGGTCTTAATTGTCGGACGACGTCAGGAGCGAATCTGGTGACGACAACCTCATAGCCATATGACAACCATGTATTGGCTGCTTTTGGGCAGTGCAGCCCTAGTAGCAGGCATTTTCAATTTACCGAATGCGTTTGAGAAGCTCGACGAAACCTGTCGAGGGTTGCTGTTATTCAAGCCATTTAAAAGCCCTAGCTTTTGGGTGTGGATTGTGATTCAGGTGTTATTTCCAGCAGGCATATTTTTAGTTTGGATCACCGATCTGTTTACCCAATATCCACCGATCAATGCTGCCTTATTTTTGCAGGCGATCGGCGCTGGGTTTAGTTTCGTTGCCTTCCTCAATGCTCGTACCGAAACCGTCTTTTTAACCATCGACATTAAAAGTATCTACGACCGCCTGATCCTATTAGGGTTCAAGCTCATTGCCGCTCAAGAAACCCGACGCACCGCCCGCTTTCTCCGCCAGCTAGAAGCCGAACTTAGCCAGCCTACCGCAGACCTAGTCGAAGGCTTAAAAGACCTGCGCGCCTACTTCAGCGCCGACATTGCCCTCACCCCCAACGCAGAAGAAATCTACCTCAGCATCATCAATCAAGCCTTGAGCGACATGTCACCTATTGAGCAAATCTCTGCCATTCAAGGCTTGCTACCTGCTGTACGCCAAAACGATCTGCTGTATACTCTGCAACAGTTCAAATGCAGCGATGCGTTTCTAGAACGCTATTTTTACATCAACTCAGGTCAAACCAAGTCACACACCGCCTAACCCCACGGCATCCCACTGCTACGCAAAAGCAAGCCACATCCTTCATCCCTCATCCTTCCCATGCCCTTTCCCACCAAAATCCAATCGATCTACACTGACGGCGCGTGTTCCGGCAATCCCGGACCCGGCGGGTGGGGCGTAGTCGTCTATTTTGTCGATGGCACCGTCCAAGAAATTGGCGGCGGCGATCGCCAGACCACCAACAACCGGATGGAAATGCAGGCCGCGATCGCCGCCCTAGAATTTTTGCTAGCCTCGGGGCAAAAAGAACCCATCACCCTTTATACCGATAGTCAATACGTGATTAACGGCATCACCAAATGGATTCATGGTTGGAAGAAAAAAGGCTGGATTGCCTCAACCGGGAAAGCCGTGCTCAACCAAGAGCTATGGCAAACCATCGATCGCCTCAATGCCCGTCATGTCACCTGGACGTATGTCCGTGGCCACGCTGGCAACGAAGGGAACGAACGCTGTGACGCGATCGCCCGCGCCTTCTCACAGGGCAGAATTCCTGCCCTGCGGCAACCGTGATTCCGTCACCCTGCTCCGCACCTCGAATAGCTTCTAGCACACCTGTACCGCAACCCAAATCAGACCAGATGTTTGCAGTCTTCCGATAGGTTATGGTAGATTCTTCACCTCAGCCCATCTTCGAAAATTCAGATAACTTGCCCCGAGAGGTGCGTGTGGCGCAACTGCGTCACACGGTCGAAACCCTTCAAATGGCAGACGCTATTGCCAGTCATGGCTACCTGATTACCAGCGCCGAGCTGGCCGACTTGATGGATGTGAATGCGAGTGCTGTCACCAGCCGAGGTGACCATTGGGTTTGGCGAAATTGGGTCGTATCTAGGATACGCCGCGAAGGAAATCAAATTCTCTGGCAGCTAGAACGAGTAGATTAAGACTTAGATTAAGACTTCAAAGTAAGGGTCAGCGTGCGTCTAAAACCGATCATCTGTCTAAAATATGACGTCCGAGAGCTTGGGGACGAGTCGCCAAAAATCTTATACGGCAAAAATCAAATAAGGCGGTTACACTACTAAGACCAACCTTATAAAATCAAAATTTTCGGTGTAAAGCACCATATGTAGATTTTGTATAGTATTGAATACGCTATATCTAGTAGTCTGGTTAAACTGTATTGAGGTGCAGAGCAAGGCTAGGAGTTCGACAGCGAAATTCCTGCCTTCGATCTGCGACCACCAGGTTGTAGCCTCATTAACTAAACCCGTCAATCGCGGTGATACCGCCGATTCGTCGTCTCAATTTGGGCTTATATCCGTCTATTTTAGGCAAATCACCTGGGGGAAAAGATGACCGTAGAAGTTGGACTTGAACACTTCTGGAGTCAGGTACTCGATCGGCTACAGCTGCAATTGAGCCGTCCCACGTTTGAAACATGGATTAAATCTGCCACGGCTGAACAGTTAAACGAAACCTGTTTGGTCATTTGCACTCCTAACCTATTTGCGCGCAATTGGCTGCAAAAGTACTACCTCAAAACCATTACAGAAGTAGTACAAGAAATTTTGGAACACCCGATTGAGGTGCATATTACGGTGCGGCAGGGCGCAGAGCTAGACGGCTCGCCCGAAATCCATGAAGTGTGGCCCTTGCCCGCTGAAGTGCCTGTAGAACCAGCCGGAACGCCTCGTCCCCCCAAGCTGAGCGATTTGAACCCGAAGTATGTCTTCTCTCGCTTTGTGGTGGGTTCCAACAACCGGATGGCGCACGCCGCCTCTTTGGCAGTGGCCGAGTCTCCGGGTCGAGAATTTAATCCTTTGTTTTTATGTGGTGGCGTTGGATTGGGCAAAACCCATCTGATGCAGGCGATTGGGCACTATCGCCTTGAGATTGATCCCAATGCCCGTGTGTTCTATGTCTCCAGCGAACAGTTCACCAATGATTTGATTACGGCCATTCGTAAAGACAGTATGCAAAGCTTCCGGGAGCTATACCGGGCGGTAGATGTGCTGTTAGTGGACGATATTCAATTTATTGAAGGCAAAGAATATAC
The DNA here is from genome assembly GCA_043752545.1 of Thermoleptolyngbya sp. GTDB lineage: Bacteria > Cyanobacteriota > Cyanobacteriia > Elainellales > Elainellaceae > CASBQJ01. Next base: position 714 of record JAYUYI010000796.1, on the reverse strand, counting down.
TCAAGAAGAATTTTTCCACACGTTCAATACGCTGCACGAAGCGGGCAAACAGGTGGTAATTGCCTCCGATCGCCCCCCCAATCAAATTCCGCGCCTGCAAGAGCGGCTGTGTTCGCGGTTTTCGATGGGGCTAATTTCCGACATTCAGTCGCCTGACCTCGAAACGCGGATGGCGATTTTACAGAAAAAGGCAGAATACGAGAACATGCGCTTGCCCCGCGAGGTAATTGAGTACATTGCGTCCAGCTACACGTCTAACATTCGGGAGTTGGAAGGGGCGCTGATTCGAGCGGTGGCCTATGTTTCGATTTCGGGATTGCCGATGACGGTCGAAAATATTGCACCCGTGCTCAACCCGCCTGCCGACCAGGTAGAAGCGTCGCCAGAAGCGGTAATGCTAGTGGTATCGGAGCAGTTTGGCGTACCCATTGAAGACCTCAAGAGCAGCTCTCGCCGTCGCGAAATTAGCGTGGCTCGCCAGGTGGGCATGTTTCTAATGCGGAAACACACCGACTTAAGCCTGCCCAAAATTGGCGAAGTGTTTGGCGGCAAAGACCATACTACGGTGCTGCATAGCTGCCAAAAAATTACGCAACTGAAAGAAACGGACATGGAGTTGGCGCGAACCCTGAGACAGTTGGGCGATCGCATCAGCGTTTCTGGCCAAGCCAAAAAATCCATGCATCGTTAGGCAAATCACAGGTTTCGGTTTCT